>NZ_JAGPYL010000068.1:0-35852 GCF_018070095.1 Micromonospora sp. U56 | reverse complement strand
GTCAAGGTCGTTCAGCCGCTGGGTGCTCCACCTTGACCGGGCAGGCCCCACCCGCTCCACGGTGTGCGGACGAAGGCCGACGGGATGGCTCGGGCGACACTAATCAAGGCGCGTTACGGCGAGGGCTTGACCAGGATGAGGCGCGCTGGATCTACACCGGGCGCGGCCTTCAAGGTGGGAAGGTCTGCACCGGAGATGCCGCGGATCTCCAGGTCCACCCTGGAAAGTGCTAAGGCACTGGCGACGGATTGCCCCTCTGCTATTGCTGCGTAGAATCGAGCAGCAAACCTGATTGCTGCAGTGTCCTTGATCCTGTCACTCATGCCTACGGCGACTGACGTTACCTCCGCCAGGGCTTCCAGCTGCGTCTCAGACTTGCATGCGTTCAGTACCACTAGCCGTGGAGGCTGGTCCACCGCCTTCAGGGCGGTGACGAAGGTCGCGGCGGTCATCGTCGTTCCCACCGCTAGCGCAGTGCCACTGTCAAAGCTCAGCATTGATTCGTTGCCGTGTCCAGAGAAGTGGATAACGTGAGGCCGGAACCGAGTCAATCCGTCCAGTAGATCGGTACCCGTTGCGGCAGGCATCGGCTCGATGGCGACCACATCCCGATGGGTGGCTGCCCGCACCGCCTCCTTTACGTCCCGCACTTCCTTATCCACTCGTAAGTCACCCAACGGGGAGGCTGTCAAGTAGAGAATACGTAGGGGTTCGGCCGCTTGGGACGCGCTGGATGGCGTGTACTTCTGTGCCTTGATGATGTCGGCTTCGATGTGAGAGCCGGTAGAGAAATGCCTGGGTGCTTGATGGTGCGTAACATCCGTTACTCGGTGCAGCAACACCTTGCCGCTGGTGATTTTCTGCTCAATCAGATCGCCCTCTTCGACGTCTGCGTCGATATCGAAGAACGCTTTCCCTTTCTGGACGGATGCAAGCACCTCCGTGCGGGTCTGCCCATCCGACGTATCGCGAATAACCGTGACCGTTGATCCCATTTGGCTAAGCATGGATAAGAATGACATAAATCCTCGCGCTTTTTGGATTGTGGGCCAGCCACTGCTGGGGAAGAGGTCTGAGAGTAGTCGATCGGACAAGCCTTGGCGGAGGCCGATCTCTGGCCTTTATCGGCCGCAGCAAGCGCAGGTACTGCCCAATGGGCCAGTGTTGACACGGATAACGCGCTCCGCCTCCGTAATCGAGAATGAGCGGCTCTTGTCGCCACGCAGCACGTCGTTCATTTCTGTTATGAGATCGTTCTGTTGGGCCTGATTGAGGTTGAGAAAACCTCGCAAGACCTGCGCCGTGGCCGCATCCATGGTGTCCTCCGCTTAGATAGCTCGATTTTTGAAGTCGCCGCACACGCCGCAGGTTGAAGGCTTGATTGAGGTTGGAACCTCCCCGCAGCCGGCGCATTTACGGCCCCGATCCCTGAGGGCGGACCGATGACCTCGCCGTTTTTCCTGGTCAGTCACTCCATGCGTGTAGTCTTGTGCCCGACGTGCAGTGTCTCTGGCCTTAAGGGCTACGTACCGTTGCCGAAGCTCGTCCAGTTCTAGCGGCTCGTTGGCTAACTCTTCAAGCTCCTGCGCGATTTGGCTGTTGTCGACAAGTGACGCTGCCGAGTAACCGTATTCCTCCACCCAGGTTGCAACGACTGACCATAGTGAGATGACGAGCTGGACAAGTCCAACTAGCGCGCCGATGGCGACCGCGAGATGCAGGAACCGAAACCCGGCGCCGTAAGCCAGGGCTAGCCCGCCCACGACTATCGGAACCGCAAGCGCTACAAAGGTGAGCAATTGCAAACGGCGCTTTAGCTTTTCCGCGCGATAGCCGAAAATGGCCGCAGTCGCGGAGGCGTAGAATGCGCGGTCCCAGATCTCCACCTTGATCGCCTTGATGAGGTCTTCCCGGTGTTCCTCACTAGCACGAGACTCACTCATCCGTACTTCTCTCCGTCGACCAGCCGACAGGCTAGTGGGTGGCGACGCAACACCATACCCTGTCAGAGCTCTATTCCGGGGGCTTCGGGCGAGCGTGGCGGCGTGTTGATGCGGAACTTCCATGCCGATCTAGGGTAAATCCGGCGAGGTCGCGGACTCGAGGTGAAGCAGCTCAGCAGCGGAGTACCCACGGTGACTGCCATCGGACTGACGACTATCGGCGCAAGCCGGAGTGACCGCAGGCGCACTTGCCCGGTTTGATCGACTGCGCCAGCAACCTGAATCAATACCGCTGGAAGTGGTGGGCGACGAACCCGACGGGGCAAGGGATCTTCACGTCTCGCGCTCGGGTCGGTACTCTTCGCATCCATGGCGTCTCGGGACAAGTCGAAGCTGTGGCGTTTCTGGGGCTACGGCGTGCTTGCTGTGCTCCTCCTGTCCCTCGGCAGCAACGCGGTCGGTCCAGGCGTCTACGCAGCTCTCGTCGGCCTGTTGCTCTTCTTCGTCCTCTTCCAGGCCCCGGTCTACTGTGGGGCGATCAACCGGAGGCGCGCTGGCGTCGTCGAGTTCTGCCGCAACAACTCGGCGGGGCTGATCCTGGGCTGCCACCTCCGGCAGCACAAGTGGCAGAAGTTTGGGCGCGACTGGTGGTCCCTCGGATGGCGAGAGAAGAGCAAGGGCATCTGGACGGGAGCCCAAGCGAAGCTGGCGACTCTCAGCTTCGTCATCGGTACGGTGACTGGCGTCATCGGCGTCTTCAAGTAGGCCGCCTCTCGACATGGCGGCAGTACAGCAACGGAGTACAGCAACCGACGACACCAAGCGGAACCACGACGACCACTATCGGGCCGTCGATCAGCGGTGCGAGCCGAACGAGGCTGCGTTGCCGATCTCTGGGGGTCAAGGGGTCGTCGGTTCGAATCCGGCCGTCCCGACAGACAAAAAGCCCTGACCAGCGGAAATGCTGGTCAGGGCTTTGACTTTCTTCTATGAAGTTTTGAACCGCCCCCCGAAAACCCCCCATTTACCGGGGTCGGCAACCAGGTTTGTCATCCATGTGCATCGTTGGGCACGCCGGGTGCGGGACGCCCATTGCGGTCGGCACCGAGTCGTTCAAGGATCTCGGAGACGTCTGGGGCTTGGACGGGCTTGGCGATGTAGTAGGTGTCGGTCACCTCTTCGCTGGAGTGCCCAAGCTGCGCCGACGCGCTCTTGGTATCCGTCTCCTCCTTGATGAGGGTGGCCACGGTCTTGCGGAAGGTGTGGGGGGTGACCCAGGAGAGGTCGGTGTCGGCGCGGGCTTGGCGCCACTGACGGCGGACGTTGTTGGGCGAGAGCCAGGTGCCGCGTCGGGAGGCGAAGATCGCGTCATGCGGGTTGTCGGCGGCGACGAGCTTGCGGGCCAGGAGCATGCCGACGGCGAACCGGGGCAGGACGATCATCCGGTAGCCGGCGTCGCTCTTGGTCCATGGTTGGCGGAAGAATCCCTGGCCTTTGACGAAGACCAGAGTGCCGCAGATCGTCAGGGTGGGGCGTTCGGCGGCGAGGTCCAGGTCTTCCCAGCGCAGGGCGAGGATTTCACCGATGCGGGCGCCGGTGGCGAGCATGAGGTCGACGATGTCGGCCAGGTCGCCGGTGTGCCGAGGTCCGGGCTTGCCGGGGACCGGTCGCTGCCAGTCGCGGATCGCCGTACGGACGGCCTGGAGGTTTTCATCGGTAAGGGCGACGACCTTGCGGCGAGGTTTGCGTAGTCGGCCGGTGTCGCGTACGGGGTTGGTCGGGATCGCGCCGTGGCGTACGGCCAGAGCGAACATCTGGCTCAGGACGACCTTCGCGCCTTTGGCCGCCGAGGGACGGTCCTTGGCGATGTCGCGCAGGAACCGGTCCAGGCGGCCGACGCTGGCTTCTCGGATTCGGAGGTTGCCGAGGGCGGGCAGGATCGCGGTACGCACGCTGGTCTCGTATCGCTGGATGGTCTGTGGTGCTATCCGTTCCTCGGTGGTGATCTCTTCGATCCACAGTTCGGCGAGTCTGCTGACGCGGGTCTCCCTGGTGATCTCGTCGTCGTTGGGGGTGGTGCGGTCGCGCAGCTTGACCTTCAGCGCCCGTTCCGCGGCTGGGCCGGTGGTGTCGGTGGCCTCGATGTCGCGGGTCTTGCCGTCGTAGTCGCGGAACCGGGCTCGTGCGCGGAACCGATTGGGTCCGAGTTTCTGGGTGCGGATCTTGCCCCAGGTGCCGATGGGCAGTTCAGGTCGGGCCATGGATCAGCGCTCCGCGTCGGTGTGGTCGTCGAGCCAGCGCTCGACCTCGCTGCGCCGGTAGCGAAGGGTGTTGCCGACTCGGATGGCGCGCGGTCCCTTGCCTCGGCTGTGCCAGGCGTAGAGGGTGTTCTTGGGCTTGCCCAGCCAGGCGGCGACGTCATCGATGGTCAGTAGAGGGTCTGGCCGCCATTCGGAGGCGGCTGAGCCGTTCATCGCCGGCCTAACGTGTTGGGCGAACCGGCCTGCCGGCGGGGCGTGGCGCGGCCGGCAGATTGCCGGTGGCCGCTCGCGTCTGACGGCACGGATCCGGGGGCGGGTCGGGGGTGGGGCGGGCATGAATCGGGTGTCCTTTCAGGTTCCCAACCTGGCTGGGACCGGTGGTCGATGGCGCTGCCGTTGCGATGCACCGTCGCGGTATTTGTCAGCTGTGGACGTCTATCCACCCGTTGCCGTCCTAAAGTGTCAAGCCTGTCGTTGATCTCTGTGGTGGTGAGACTCTGCCGACGCTGCGGCCCGTGCAGGCGGGCAGCCTTGCCCCGACCCTCCAAGCCGCAGGCCGGTGGATTAGGGGCGCCCACGGAGTCTTCGCCTGGCGATTGTGAGATATCGCGTGATTTCGCACGGGGCTCAGGTGCGCAGGAGTGTGTTGACCAGGTTGCAGTACTCATCCGCTTGGTCTGGTCGAGATTGATGCAAGTTTGGAAATTCTGAAGCGTTTCCATGGTGTGTGGCCTTTCGGTGAAGTTGGTGAAAGCGAGGTGCTCGGGTTGGCGCTGGCTGCGGTGCGCGATATGCGGGAGTGCCGCATATCCGCCAGGGCGGCCAAGTGAAGGAATCAGGACCGACGTATTGGTCGGATCCGATGGCACGGGCGCCGGCCGGGCTGGCCGACGAGACAGTCCCGTCATCGGTCGGTTGGAGCGGTACGGGCCCGGCTTGGTCGAGGCTGTGTACAACCGGCGGTGGATCGCCGTGGGAGCAGGGGAGTACGGTCGCCGTGTGCCGGAGGAGATCACGTTGCGGCTGGACCGCACGACCGCTGAGGACTTGTACGCGGCCATGTCGACGCTCGGTGAACACGTCGCGGCCGGCATGCCTATTGCGGCCCCAAGTAGGGGTGAAGCCGAACGGCTGGGCGTGTTTCTGCGGGATCTGGGCCACTCGATCGGCCGCCGCTGCTCGCCGTCTTGCGAACACGTTCTTGTTCGATCTCGTCGGCGTGCCGATACCGAGTCGCGTCGAGCTGCCATCAATGGCGTGGCGGCTTACCTCGAGGATGAGGAGGCGGAGGTCTACAACATCGCGGACGTGGCCGTGCGCCAGGACGCGATGGGCCTGGCCCTGAACCTCATCGCGCTGGACGCGACGGCTGTGGCCGCGTTGGCCATAGCCACCGGTGATACCCCTGGGGATGCGCTGCGGTCGATGCAGCCCGAGGTCTGAAACCCTTGCAGGATGGCTCCGAGGGGTGGTGACCTTGCTTTGTTGGCCTGATTTTCATCGGTTGCCGTTCTTTTGCGGGCTTGGTTGCTTAAATGCTGGATAGCCCGCAGGGCAAAGCTCTGCGGGCTATCCATCCGTTGCTATGTGCGGGATATGGCGCATGGCGAGGCCCCACCGAGAACAAGGTCTCGGCGGGGCCCCGGCTGGTGGTGTAGCGCCGACGGCCGGTGGAGCCTGCTGCCCGCGGTCGGTGGTCGCGCGGGGATCGGTCGTGTTAGCGGCTGGGCGAGGCGGCGTCGTTCCTGATGGTCGCCGTCGTGGGTGCGTCGGTGGGATGCAGGCCCGCCTCGATGAGACGCCGGGTGAAGTCCGTGCGCGTCTTTGTGGCCGTGTCGTGGTCGCCGAGGGTGGTGAGGGTGTGGGTGACGCGGGTGTGTAGGTCGGTGTTGTAGGGGTCGATGCGGGTGGCGGCTTGCAGCAGTGTGAGGGCGCGGTGGGGGTCGGGTTCGGTGTCGGCGAGGGCGACGTAGGCGTCGATGACGTTTCGGCGAGTGCGTTCTCGGAGGGGGTCCAGCCAGGGCCAGCGGCGTCCGGCGGCGAGGTCGCCGGGGTAGGCGTCGATGATGGCTTGCCAGGCGGTGGTGGTGTGGGTGACGGCGGTGGCGGCGTGGCGGACCGCGGTGTGTAGGTGCCACAGGTCGACGTCGATGAGGGTGGGGTTGAGGCGGTAGCGGTCGTCGGTGTGGTCGATGACGTTGAGTCCGCAGGCCGTTCGGATGCTGCCGCGTAGCTCGCTGAGGGTGGTGTAGAGCCTGCCGGGGAGTGAGTGGCGGGGCAGGCCCGGCCAGATGGCGTCGGTCAATTGCGGGGTGTCGGCTCCGTGGGGGTGGGTGGCGAGGAAGACGAGGATTTGGAGGGCGGCGCTGCGGCGGGCTCAAGAGTGAAGGGGGTGCCGCGCACCAGTATCTGGAGATGGTCCTGACGGACTGACGCCGCCCACCCGGAGAGGCTCCAATTGACCCGGCCATCGGACCGCTGTCCTGCTCATGCTGCTTGGCTGGGTGCAGCGGGATGCTTTACCCCTATCGTCGTAGTGGTCGCCGGTCAGGAGCCGTGAGGCCAGCGCCAGCGGAGCTCACTTTCCGGGCGGGCCCGGCTTCCACCGGCGGTCGGGTGCTTGTACAGCTCGATTGGGCCTTCTCGAGTATTGGGGGCCAGATCACGCCGTCTGGCTGGGATCTGCGGTGGGTCGGCCGACCCACGCTAGATGCTGTGGGGCCACCCGGTCGTTCTCGCGGTGACGCCCTCTGAGGATGCCGACCGCGTTCTGCCCTCCACAACCTGCAGCCCCGTCGTTGCGTCCACCAGCGATCGGTCGACCAGTATCGGCCACCGTTTCCACGTGCCGTGCGTCGCCCAGCACAGGGAGACACCCGCGTGGACGCCGTGCTGGCGAACGCTGATCCAGTGGTTAGGGTCCGCGGCGTACTCATCGATGCAGGAGCCGTCCGAACGTCCTGTCGGCATCGCAAGGAACTCCTGCGTCGCAATGGCCTCGACGGTCCAGGCCACTGCGCTGAGATTTAGATCGCCGTAGTCGCGGAGGAACGCGCCGTTGTCCCCGTGGTCGTACAGCCATTGCTCCAGCACGTCGTCCGGCCACCCGAGTCCACTGACCAGCGGGTGGTACCGGAACGCATGGAACCCGGACAGGTTTTCCCGGTAGGACCGGGAGATCGGGGCGATGTCTTGCAGGCGCACGGTTGTCATTCTGGACGGCCCAGACCCCGCCCTCCAAACCACTCCTTTCCGGCTGCAGACGGTGCCCTGGCCATCTCCACGGCTTTGGGCCCGAGCCTGGAACCGTCTGCACCCCCGGCTGACCCACCGATCCTCCTGGAACAGCTCAGCCAAGGTGCTGCCGGTCATCGAGGGAACGGTCATCCGCTTGCAGGTCGAGCACCTGCCCAGCGGTGCGACCCCGAAGCCGGTGTGGCTGTGGTGGTCCGGCGTTGACCCCACCGAGGCTGACGTCGACCGGCTCTGGCAGACCTTCCTGCGCCGCTTCGAGATCGAGCACACGTTCCGCCTGTTCAAACAGACTCTCGGCTGGACCTGCCCGAAGATCCGCACCGCACAGGCAGCCGACCGCTGGACCTGGCTGATCCTCGCCGCTTACACCCAGCTCCGCCTGGCCCGCGCCGCAGCCGCCGACCTGCGCCGCCCCTGGGAGAAACCAGCACCACCGCAGCGCCTGTCACCCGCTCGAGTTCGGCGAGGATTTCGGCACCTGCGCGCGAAGACCGCCTGCCCCGCCGGCGCACCGAAACCCTCCCGACCAGGACCCGGACGGCCACCCGGCCGCCGCAACACCCAACCCACGCCGCGTCACGACGTCCACACCGCCACGAAGAGACCAGCCACGAAGAAAACGAGCCCTACGAATCCCCGCCCACGCCGAACAGGGTAAAGATCAAGCTAGGCGAGCAGCACTTGTGCTCGCTTGCTGGCTTCAACGTCATCACGCGGTACGGGCAACTCTTGTCGGTCAGCAGCGTGTACGCCCTGATGGCGCGTTCAGCGTAGTCCCGGGCCTGCTCGGCCGGGGTCATACCCCTGCCCACGTCGCGAAACAGCGCACCGTAGAACGTGGAGCAGAAGGCCCGCTCTCGTGCCAACCAATGAGCGCAGAGGTGCCGATGTAGGTCACTTCACCCTGTAGGCAGTCCTGCACCGCCTTCTGCCACACGCCGGTGCCCGTCTTGCAGCCGTCCGCGATGATGGCGCCCGCTGGAGATGCCCCAGCTCTGGTCTGCCGCAGCTTCGCCCAGATCCTCAAGCGAGATGCTGACCGTGCCGTCCGAGCCGATCAACATCGGAGTGACAGCGTGGTCGCCATGAGCCATCACATGCAGGACGTCGCAGGATGCAGCGAAGCAGGTAAGCACCGTCTCGGGGTCTCGCGACCGCACGAAGCCGATGTCCAGAACGCGTTCTTCGCACCCCCGTTGATGTTTTGCAGGGTCACGCCCTGCACACGTGGCAGTCCGACCGGGCACGGCAGGGGCCACCGTCGTGCTGGTGACGTCAGGATTTCAGGCCGGCGGCCGTGGCGGCGAGGTCCACACCGAGCAGCTGGCCCAGCTCGCTTACCTGCGGAGGTGGGGTGCGCAGCGGACGACGGGTGCGGGCCCCGGAGGGGGGCCCGCCCACCGCACCGGCGACGAGGGAGAGCGGCGTACGCACGGAGGACAGCTCGTACACCGACCACATCGCCGTGCGCGAGTCGACCAGCAGCATGATCCGGTCGTCGCAGGCGACCAGCACCGCACGGTTTCCGGTGCAGGCCACCGCCACCGCCGCTCGACCGCTAACCCGCCCCACCGTGGTCACCACGTCGGCGGCGGCCCGCTGCGGGTTGCTGGTGACACCGTCGAGTCGCCAGACACCCTCCTCGAGGCGTACGGCCAGCCCGGCATCGGCGAACGCCGACCGGGCCTCGGCGTACGGGTCGTCCTTGGCGCCGCGCGCGAGCTCGACGGTCTCCCGCAGCGCGGACGCACTCGCCACCACGGCGAACAGGTGCCCCCCGGCCGGCAGCAGCAGAGCCTCGGCCAGCGCGAGGTCGGTCTCGGCCACCCACTCGGCGGCGTCCCGCCAGGCCGCGGTCACCAGCGCGTCCGCGTCCTGGCTGCCGTGCAGCCGCGCGCCTTCCCGCAGGGTCGCCACTACCAGGGCGAGCCACGCGTACAGGTGCGCGAAGGCTTCGGCCGGCAGCTCGTCCAGGGCGTTGTCGTCGGGCACCAGCGCCCACGCCAGCCACCGCAGATCGGTACGCCAGCCGTCGTCGCGCCACATGCCTTCGGCGAGCAGCGTGAGGTACATCGACGCGGCGAGCATCCGCAGGTGCATCGGTGGCAGCGACCCACGGTCGCTGTCCACCGTCGGCGTGCTGACCGCCTCCGCCCACCGGGTGGCGAAGTCCCGGTAGCGGGCCCTCTCGCTCGCGGTCAGCCGGTCGAGGAGGTTGCCGTCCGCCGCAGGGTCGTCGCCCGTCGGCGCGTCGGGCGCGATGTCGGCCTCCTCCTCGGTCGGCTCGTCCTCGCGTACGTCGTCGACGACGAAGCTCGACCGACGGTCGCCCACCGTCGGTGGGCGGCGCGGGAAGACGAGGCGGGACAAATCCGGTCCCAGCACGCGGTCGGAGTCCTCCAGGTAGTCCCGCCAGCGGTCGCTGTCGGTGCGGACGTCGACCCCCTGCCGGTCCGAGGGGGCCGACGGGGTGCGGGGCCGGGGCGGCACGAGCGTGGTCAGCCGTTCCAGGTCGGCGGTAAACCGCGCGGCGAGCGCCGGATCGGTGAACACCTCGATCGCCTCGTAGGGCGTTCCCCGGCCGAGGCGCGGTGCGTCGTCCGCGTCCCGTACCGGTCGGCACCGGGACGGATCGGTGACGAAGACGGCCGCCGACTCCACCCGTACGCCGCCGACGTCGACGACCGTGCGCACCGCGCCACCGGTCACCTCCGTCAGCACGAAGCGGGCCGTGGCCTGGCTGACCGGAATGACGCCCATAGCCTGCCAGGTGCCGGGCTCACCGGAGGGCGAGGTCTCCACCACCACCCGTCCGGTGACCGGGGCGGCCAGCTCCACCAGCAGCGTCCCGTCGACGACGGCGCAGCCCAGCAGGACCGGTGCCGGGCTCCCCGCCACGCTCGTGCTCCGGCCCGCCCGCAGCTGGGCCATCGCCGCCTCACTCGGCTCCTCACCCTCGGGAAGGAGTGACACTGGGTAAGGTGCGAGCACGGCCAGCTCACAGTTGCCGCCGTGCTCGGTGCTGCGCAGCAGCGCCGCGGCGGTGATGTTGGCGCTCCCGGTCAGGCCGTGGGTCACCCCGGCGGGCGTCGTCCACTCGACCACCTTGCCGTGCAGCGCCGGGCCGGCCGCCAGCACCCGGAACTCGCGCTCCACCGCCGGCTCGGTCGCCCGCAGCAGTGCGCCGCCCTCGAACCGGCCGAAGGCGGGCTGCACCGCGACGCGTACCACGTGGGGTTTCATCCGGTCGACGAGCGCGCGCACCGCCGCAGCCTGCGGGTCGTAGAACGGCGCGGCGAGGCGCAGCTCCGCCACCGCGTCGGTGGGCAGGCGACCGAGCAGCGAACCGCGCAGGTTGCCGACCACCCGGACCTGCGACCAGCCCTCATCGACCTCCACCGGGCGCATCCGCCCGGCGACTTCCCGGAGGGTCAGGGCGATCCAGCTCGGTACGGCCACAACCGTAGGCAGGTCCACCAGCCAATCCGCCACATCGTGCAGCAGCCGTGGGCCACGGCCGAGGCGGCTGCGGGCGGTGAGCCACACCTCGCGGTTGTGGCCCCAACCCGAGGCCGTCGGGTTGCCGGAGCCGACTGCCACCCACACGTCGTCGTCGCCGAGCAGGACGGCCAGCTTCGGATGGAACGCGCCCCGGGAGACCGCGTGGCCGTGCTGGTACGCCAGACCCGCGCGCCGCACGTCCACCGGGTCGTGCACCGCCTGCCCAGCGTCGGCCAGCACGGTTATCCGCGCGCCGAGCGCCCGGGCGGTGGGCACCGCGAACCGCTCCAGGAACCCCAGGTCGAGGGTGTACCCGGTGACCAGGAACTCCCGCAGCCGGGCCCCGTCGAACCGGTCCCGCCACCGTTCGAGCAGGCTGAGCGGCGACCGGAACGACCACTGCACCTCGTCGGTCACCGTGCCACGTCCAGCAGGGCCAGTCCGAGCGGGGTAACGGGCTGGTGCACCTCCGGGGTGAGCAGCCCCAGCTGGACGGCGAGCCCGGCGAGCTGATTGATCCGCAGCCCGATGTTGTCCCGGCTCTCCCGAGTGGCCGCCACGTACGCTCCACCGCGTTCGTGCAACCGGCTGGGCATCGACATCGTGCCGCCACGGTGGACCTTCGCCTTGCGCAGCGCCACCCGCCGGGACTGGGCGAGCATGTCGTCGACCAGCTGGCGACCCAGGTCGCGCAGCGGCCAGTCGACGTACTCGGTGCGGCGCTGCGCCACCCACGACGGGTCCAGGTAGGCCCGCCGACGCCCGAGGAAGTAGCGCCGGGCGGTCCCGGTGAGCAGGTCCGCCCGCCGTGCGCCGAGCAGCAGCAGCGCCACCTTGGCGGTAAGCGTCTCGTCCTCCCGCAGGGCCAGTTCCGCGGGGAGCGGATCACCGCGGCCGTCCACGAGGTCGGGCAGCCCCGCCTCCAAACCGGCGACCGTGCCGGCGGGGAGCTGGTCGGCGAACCAGTCGCGCAGGTGCTCCCGGGTGACCGGCCCGTTGCGGTGCACCTCGCCGACCAGGGCGGCCCAGAGGTGACGCCACGCACCCACGGAGTGGTGGCGCAGCAGGACACCCCGCCACGCCTGGGTCCGGTCGTCACCGGCGAGCACCGAGTCCTCACGCGCCGCCGCCCCGTACGCGACGGCCTTCCGGAACGCCGCCACCCAGGTCGGCATGGCCGGGTGCAGCTGGCAGGCGCGGGCGAGGATCCGCAGGGTCGCCCGGCGGGTCTGGTCGTCGCCGGTCCAGTCGTCCGGGTCGTGCCGGCCGGCGACGGTCGCGGTCATCAGCGCGGTCAGCGCGCTGAGGTCCTCGGGCCGGCCGGCCAGCGCCGCCGGCTCCTGCACCCCGGCGTCGCGTTCGGCGATCTCGAACAGCGGGGCGAACATGTCGACGATCGACGGCGGGCAGGGGTGCCGGCCGCTGCGCAGCGCGCCTCGATCCACCGTCACGGTGCCCAACTTGATGCTCGACCCGCCGTACTGGGACCAGAAACCCCAGGCCCGGGGCGAGTAGGACCGCTGGCCCTCACGGTCGGCGACGCTGAACTCGCGGCCCGGCTCCGGGGCGAGCCGGACCAGGGCGTCCACGCCGTGCGCCGGATCCGGACCGTCCGTGCCGGCGGCCCGGGAGATCACCGCGAGCGCCACCTCGGTCCGCCGGATTAGCCACCGGCACCGCTGTTCGTCCAGGCCGGTGGCCTCCGCGTGGGCGGCCAGCGCCCAGTAGAGGGCGTAGTAGCGGGCGTAGTGGCTCAGCGTGGAGACGCCGGGGACCAGGATGTCGACGCCCGCCATGACCGGCGCCTCCACGGCCAACGGGTATCGGCCGGCACGCGCCGTCAGCCCCGGCTCGCCCCAGGCCGGGCCCTCTACGGCGATCGACGGTGCGATCACGGTCAGTGTCCCCTCGCTGACATCTCGCCAGTGTCGTCCGTCCGGACCGCGTATCACATCCGCCGAGCGGGCAACCACTATGGATGGGGGACGGAGCGGCTGCCAGCGGCATCGCCGAGCTGCATGTCCGCGGATGGAGAAAGCCACCGCGAGCACTCGCCGGTCGTCCTGTTGAGGCCGACTGCGGGCAAGGCTTAACTTCGGAACCTACCCTTGAGATGCCAGCGAAGAAGATCCAGATCAGACGCTTTCGGCCGAAGTCAACGGGTTCCTGCTGAACGACCTCGGTGAGCTCCTCGAGGAAGTCGTCGCACCAGCCGCGGGGCAGATACAACTCCCGGTCATGACCGGTTTCTGCCCCGGCCTTGACAACCGTGCCGTCGCTCCAGTTGATGTCCACGGTGTCGCTAGATTTGCGTGAGCTCGAGAGTCGTGCCGAGCGTAATCGGCGGTGGGGCAATGGGTCGTCTCGCCCCACCGACACGAACCCCTTGCCTGCGGTGGCGGGTCGCGACGGGTAGGCGCAGCCTGTTTCTTGATGACGGGACGTCCCCCGACGGTGGGGGAGCGGGGCGCGGTGGAACCCCGCGCTGCGCTGCGACCCGCTGCTCTGGTCCATCCGCCGACGCCGTCACCAAGCCCGAGCCAAGACCAGCCACTACACCCGACAAGCCCTCATCGAGCCATGATCACGATCCCCGGCTGGAGTACTAGCTTCAAGGTCGACGAAGAGCCATGAAGCCATGAAGGACGGCCACCACCGTGCGCGCTACAACCCTACTGAACAAGCTGCTCGACCTACCCGGGGTCGACGTGTCTGGCGGGTCGTTCGACGAGCGGCGGATGCTGGTCGAGGTGCGGCTACGGGCCAGGCGGCTGGCCTGCCCGCTGTGCCCGTTCACGACCCGAGCCCGCTACGACACCCGCCCGGTGCCCTCATCCTGGCAGCACCTGGACTTCGGCACCGCGACCGTGGTGGTGTATGCCGGCCTGCGCCGGGTCGACTGCCCCGAACACGGGGTCCTCGTCGAAGCGGTACCGTTCGCCCGCCACCGGTCCGGGTTCACCCGCGACTTCGAGGACGTCACCGCGTTCCTGGCGACCAAGACCGACAAGACCACCATCGCCCGGTTCCTGCGCATCGACTGGGACACCGTCGGGCGCATCTGTGCACGCGTCGTGGCCACCGACCTGGACGAAGACCGCCTCGATGGCCTGGTCAACCTCGGCGTCGACGAGATCTCCTGGCGAAAGCACCACAAGTACCTCACTCCGGTCACCGATCACACCCGGCGCAAGGTCGTGTGGGGCCAGGCGGGCAAGGACACCGCCACCCTCGACGCGTTCTTCGACGAACTGGGCCCCGACCGGGCCACCGCGATCGAGGCCGTCTCCATGGACATGGGACCGGCGTACGCCAAAAGCGCCCGCGCCGAGGGCCACGCACCCCAGGCAGTCATCTGCATCGACCCGTTCCATGCCGTCAAGCTCGTGACCGAAGCCCTCGACGTCGAACGACGCAAAGCCTGGAACGAGCTCCGCCACGGCGGCAACCCCGCAGCGGCGCGCAAGTTCAAAGGCGCCCGCTGGGCACTGCTCAAGAACCCCGGCAACCTCACCGACGATCAGGCCGCCACCCTGCGCAAACTCAAACGCCGCGGCGGCGACGTCTGGCGCGCCTACACGCTGAAGGAAGCCTTCCGCGCCATCTTCGCCGGCGACCTCGACACCGACACCGTCGCCGAGCTGATCGACCGATGGATCTCCCGAGCCAGCCGCTCCCGCCTGCCCGCGTTCGTCAAGACCGCCAAGACCATCCGAAAGCACCGCGACGGGATCCTCGCCGCGATCCGACTGGGCATCAACAACGCCCGCGCTGAGGGCCTCAACAACGTCGTACGCCTCATCATCCGACGTGCCCGAGGCTTCCACAGCGCCGACGCAGCCCTCGCCCTCGTCATGCTCACCTGCGGACCGATCACCATTCGACTACCCCACGAACAACCCAACATTCGCCCAGGATGACCCACACTCATGCCGGGAGCGCCCCATTTTCACGCATCGTCGACACCTGTTCGCGCTGGTGACGGAGGGAGCTGGCGGGTGAACTGGGCTGACGGGTAACCCATAACTGTTCAGCACAGCGGCAGAACGGGAAACCTGTTCGACAGGTCGGCTTTGCGCTCAAGCTTCGCCGTTCGCCGAGGGCAGCGTATCGGCGCCCACCACCGTGCTGCCGCGCACGATGAGTTCGAAATCGGTCATGACCTCGCGGGGCGGCGCCGGTGACTGGGCGGGCAGCCAGCCTGGGCTGGGCGTCTGTTGCCGGATGCGTTCCTCCAGCAGGTCCAGTGCCACCTGGGCGATCTGGTCGTTCTTCCAGGAGACGGTGGTCAGGCTCGGGTGGCAGTAGCGGCTCTCGTCGATGTCGTCGAATCCCGCCACGGCGATGTCCTCAGGGACGGCGATCGACCGTATCGCCAACGTCTTGAGCGCACCGACCGCCATCTCGTCGTTGAAGCAAACCACCGCGTCCGGCCGGTCCCCCAGTTCCAGCAGTCGGGCCATGGCGCGGGCCCCGTCCGACCGTTGGTAGCCGCTCACCGCGGGCACGTACTCCGGCCGGAAGGTCAGCCCGGCTTCGCGAAGTGCCCGCCGGTACCCGTCGAGACGCAGGTCGGGGGTGCCGCGGAGCGGGGTACCGGTGAGCCCGATGACGGCGATGCGGCGGCGCTGCGTCTCGATGAGGTGCCGGGTCAGCGCCTCGGCGGCCGCGATGTTGTCCGCCGCGACGTGGTCGGCCGGCCCGTCGAAGATCTTCTCGCCGAGGAGGACGAGCGGGCCGCTGGGTTGGAGGGTTGCGAGTTCGGTGGCGGTCAGGCCCTGGACGCTGATGATGACGGCGTCGAGACGCATCGGCGTGAAACCCTCGATCACTCGCCGCTCGCGCTCCGGATCGCCGCGGGTCTCGTCGATCAGCACGCTCCACGACCGCCGCTCGGCGGCCTCGATGATGTAGCCCGCGAGCTCGGCGAAGTACGGGTTCCCGAGCTTTGGTACGGCGAGGGCCAGCACCCCGGTGCGGCCTCGGGCCAAGTTGCGGGCCGAAATGTTGGCGCGGTAGTTGAGCTCCTTCATCGCCTGCAGGACCCGCTCGCGCGTCTGTTCTCGCACGTAGGGGTGGCCGTTGACGACGTTAGAGACGGTCTTGGGGGAGACGCCGGCCAGCTTCGCGACGTCCTCCAGTCGAGCTCGCATCCGATCTCCGCTCTGGTGCAACTATCAGACTCGCACCGGTTGCCTAAATGATAGCCACCTATTTACAGCGCGGTAATCAGCGCTGTAACGTGGCCGCCGTCACGTGCCGGACCCGCCCCCGACCTGGCGATGTTCGCTTCGATCGCCGGCCGGTGTCGCGCCGGGCGCTCCACATACGTCAGATCGAGAGGTGGCGCGATGTTTGCAGGAGGTCATAACCGGGCAGCCGGTGCGCGACGAGTTGTCGCCGCCGCTGTCGCCACCGTCTCGTTGGCGTTGGTGGCAGCATGCGGCGGCGGAGGCGGAGATGGAGGCGGCGGGTCCAGCAGTAAGACGGTCAACTGGTGGGGCTGGGCTCCCGGGAACGATCTTGCCACCAAGTACGTCGCCGCCTTCAACAAGGAACACCCCGACATCAAGGTCGTCTACAAGGAGATCCCGTACGCCGACTACGTCAACGCACTGCGGCTGGGCTTGAGATCCGACTCCGGACCCGACGTCTTCGCGCTGCAACCGGGCGAGATCACCGACCGGTTCGGTCCATCCGGAATGGACCTGACAGCGCGGGCCCGGCAGTCCCTCGGCGCTGACTGGGCATCCACGATCGTGGGGGAAAGCCACACGCAGTTCGCCCGCGACGGCAAGCAGTTCGGCATGCCGGTGCAGCTCAGCGCGTCGGGCATGGTGTGGTACGACAAGACGCTCTTCGACCAGCACGGGCTGAAGCCGCCGACCAACGCCGACGAGCTGCGTAAGGTCTGCGCCGCCTTCGCCAGCCTGTCCGTCGTGTGCATGGCTCAGGGCGCCAAGGATGCCTGGGCCAACATCGACTTCTACATGACACTGGCCGCCGACACCGTCCCGGGCGCGTTCTACGAGGCGGTGGACGGCAAGCGCCCGTGGACCGATCCCGGACTGGTCCGCGCCTTCGAGCTGTGGCGGCAGATGTTCACGGAGGGCATCTTTGGCAAGGGCTCGGCCGGTCTGGCCGTCTATCCCGACACGGTGGGCCAGTTCGCCAACGGCAAGGCCGCAATGATCATGCTGGGCACCTGGCAGGCGGGGTTCATGGACGCTGCCGCGCTCAAGCTCGGCCAGGAGGGCAAGTTCGTGCCGCGGGTGATGCTGCCGGTGGCCTTCCCAGACGTGAACGGTGACGGCCAGCCACCGAAGACCTTCGGTGGCCCCGACTACGGCCTGGCCATCAACAGCCGCAGCGACGCTCAGGACGCCGCCTGGACCTTCGTGCACTGGCTGTCGTCCAACCAGAACGGTCAGAACCTGATCGCGGCCGAGAAGTTCGTCCCGGCCGTGAAGGGCGTGCCGATGGGTGACAGCAACCTGGTGGACCCGCAGACCCAGAAGCCTGCGCTTCAGCAGGTCGTCGACTTTATGGCAAACAGCGAGGGGTACCGGGAGATCCCGTACGCCGAGATCAAGACCGCGCTCGGCGAT
This sequence comes from Micromonospora sp. U56, assembly GCF_018070095.1. Lineage (NCBI taxonomy): Bacteria > Bacillati > Actinomycetota > Actinomycetes > Micromonosporales > Micromonosporaceae > Micromonospora > Micromonospora sp. U56. The sequence goes on along the minus strand of NZ_JAGPYL010000068.1, from coordinate 18,284 downwards.
GCGCTCGCGGCGGTGGCGGTCGGGCGGCAGACGCCCGCGCGGGCCGCCGAGGCTGTCGAGCAGGTCTCCCGCGGGCTCAAGCGGGGCTGAGACATGCCAGCCATGCTTACTCCCACCGAGGTGGGCGGCGCGGAGGCCGCCGCCCACCCGCCCACCCGCCGCGGTCATCCGGGCCGCCGGGTGCGCCCGCCGGCCGTGGGCAACTACCTCTACTTGCTCCCCGCCCTGGTCCTCGTCGGTGGTGTCGTCTACTTCAGCGTCGGGTACACGTTCTGGCTGAGCCTGGTGGAGTGGGACGGGATCAGCCCGCAGGTCGAGTTTGTCGGGATAGACAACTTCACCACCGCCGTGCGCGACCCGGTGTTGTGGATGGCGCTGAAACACAGCCTGATCTTCTCGGTGGCGATCGTCATCCAGATGGCGATCGGGCTGGTGGCGGCGGTGCTGCTGCACTCACGCATTCACGGCCGGACCGTATACAAGGTGATCATCTTCATGCCAACGATGCTGGCGACGGCCGTGATGGCGCCCGTCTTTCGGGAGATCCTGGCCACGGACGGCCCGCTGAACGAGTCTCTTCGCGCGGTCGGCCTCGGCGCCCTGGCCCAGTCCTGGCTGGCCGACCCCGACCTGGCCCTCTACTCGCTGATCGCCATCAACGTGTGGCAGTGGACCGGGCTCAGCTTCATCCTCTACTACGCCGGGCTCACCCAGATCGACCCGGAAATCTACGAGGCCGCCCGCCTGGACGGGGCCGGCAACCGACGCATCCTGCTCAGCATCATCACGCCGATGATGCGCGGCACGCACGTCACCCTGCTCATCCTCGGCGTCATGGGTGTGCTCAAGACGTTCGACGTCGTCTTCCTGGTGACCGGCGGCGGCCCGGCCGACGCCACCGAGTTCCTGCCCACCTACATCTATGAAACGACGATTACCCGGTTCGACGCCGGCTACGGAGCCGCGCTCAGCGTGATTTTGCTGCTCATCTCCCTGGCGTTCACGGTCTGGCAGATGCGCCGGTACCGGATGGGCGGGGAGGTAACCCGTGTTTGAGTTCCGGTCGCTGCCGTCCCGCATCGGCGCGCAACTGCTCGTCACCGTCATCGCGCTGCCGTACCTGTTGCCGCTCGTGGCGATGGTGCGTAGCTCGTTGCGCGGCGACGGGCTGGACAACTACGTCACCGTGCTGCGCGAGCCGAACTTCGCCCAGTTCTTCGTCAACAGTGCGCTGATCGGACTCGGGTCGATCGCGCTCACCTACGTCTGCACGATGCTGGCCGGGTACGCGTTCGCGAAGCTGCGCATTCGGGGCAAGGAGTTCCTCTTCTACGCTCTGCTGGCCACACTCACCCTGCCGGCGGTGATGATCCTGGTGCCGCTTTTCCTGACCGTCCAGCGGCTCGGACTGCTGGACACCTACTGGGCGGTGATCCTCCCGCTGGCCGCCGGGGGCGTGCCGTTCTGCGTGCTCCTGTCCCGCAACTTCCTGGCCGACCTAGACGACTCCATCTTCGACGCGGCCAAGGTCGACGGCTGCGGCACGTTCGCCGTGCTGTGGCGGATCGTGCTCCCACTGAGCCACCCCCTCGCGGCTGTCATCGCCCTGTGGTCGTTCCTGGCCGCCTGGAACGAGTTCCTCCTTCCGCTGCTGTTCTTGCAGGACCCGCAACGGCAGGCGATCACGCAGATCCCCACCTTTTTCTCGTCCTTCTACGGCGGTGACCAAGCGAAGGTGGTCGCAGCGTCGGTCCTGGTTGCCGCGCCGATCCTGCTGCTGTACCTCGGCTTGCAGCGGTTCTTCGAGCGCGGTCTGACCGGCGGCGTCCTCAAGTGACCGCCTCACCCTACGACGATCGAAAGGCATTCGTACGCATGGCTAACATCGAGCCGGCGGGGCGCCCGGAAGTCGCGGTCTTCTACTTCCCTTCCTGGCACGCCGACCCGCGCAACGACCGGTGGAAGCACCCGGGCTTCACCGAGTGGGAACTGGTCCAGGCCGCGCGGCCGCGGTTCGCCGGGCACCGCCAGCCCCTGGTGCCCGAGTGGGGGTACGTCGACGAGAGCGATCCGGACATGTTGGCCCGGACCACCCGGGTCGCGGCCGAACATGGGGTGGATGCATTCCTGTTCGATTGGTACTGGTACGAGGACGCCGACTTCCTCAATGGCGCGTTAGATCGGGGCTACCTTGCCCGTCCGGATCAGCCCGTCCGGTTCGCGCTGCATTGGGCCAACCACGACTGGACCGACGTATTCCCGGCGAAGGTCGGCGAGGAGCCCACGCTCCTGGCACCGGCGAAGGTCACCCCGGACGAGTTCGTCGCTCTCTCCAACCACCTGCTCGAGCGGTACCTGTCCCACCCCCGGTACTGGCGGGTCGCCGGCGGCGCCTACTTCTCCTGGCACCAGTTCGGGCTGTTCGTCGACTGGATGGGCGGCTGGGCGCAGGTCCGTGAGGTGCTGGCCGACTTCCGCGCCCGGGCCCGCCGGGTTGGCGTCGGCGAGCTGCACCTGACCTGCGTGGGCGGCGTCTCGCTGACCGACGGCGACGGCGAGCGGCTGCGCGAGGCCGGGGTGGACAGCTTTACCCCCTACAACTGGCTGCACGTCCTACCGCTGGACCAGGGCCTGTCCGTGCCGTACGCGCAGTGGCGGGAGCGCGCCCAGCGGTCGTGGCAGACCGAGCCGGCGCAGCTGTCGGTGCCGTACGCCCCGAACGTGACAATGGGCTGGGACTCCACGGCCCGCGTTGACCAGGCCGACGAACTGGTGGTGAGCACCTGGCCCAGGCTACCCGTCGTGGTCGACAACACCGCCGAGCAGTTCGGCGCCGCGGTCCAGGATGCGGTGCGCCTGGCCCGCGACAGCGGCGCTCCCTACCTCACCGTCAACGCCTGGAACGAGTGGACCGAGGGCAGCTACCTCGAACCCGAGGTGACGACCGGCTACGCCTACCTGCACGCGCTGCGGGCGGCGACGTCGGCGACCGGAGAACGGTGAGCATGGCCGACGCGACGCTTCATCCGCGCCCGCGGCTGACCCGGCCTGACTGGTGCGACCTGACCGGGCTGTGGTCGTTCCGCTTCGACGACGACGATCGGGGCCTGGACGAACAGTGGTACGCCGCCGACGTCCCGTTCGACCGGGAAATCATGGTCCCGTATCCGCCCGAGTCCAAGCAGTCCCAGGTGCACGACCCGGGCGACCACCCGGTCCTGTGGTATCGCCGGACGTTCGGCCCGCTGGCGCCCGGCCACCAGCGGGTGATCCTGCACTTCGGGGCGGTCGACCACCACGCGCAGGTGTGGGTCAACGGGCACCTGGCCACAGAGCACGAGGGCGGGCACACCCCTTTCTCGGTCGACGTAACCCATTTGCTCGAGCCCGGCGATGAGCAGGTGCTGGTGGTCCGTGCCGCAGACCGGCTCGGCGACGTGGGGCAGCCGCGCGGCAAGCAGGACTGGCGGCTGGAGCCGCACAATGTGTGGTACCACCGCACCACCGGCATCTGGCAGCCGGTGTGGCTGGAACACGTGCCGGACCTGCACATCACCGACGTCCAGTGGACGCCGCACCTCGAGTACGCGGCAGTCACGGTCCAGGTCACCGTGAACCGGCCCCCCGATCCCGGGACCTCGCTGGAGCTGACCCTCACCTGCCGTGGCGAGGTGCTAACCAGCCAGGCGGTGCCCTGCGCCGACCAGGACGTGGAGACCGTCGTGGCGATCCCGGCCGGCCGACACGACCAAGACCTCGATGGCATCCTATGGTCGCCCGAGACCCCGGCGCTCATCGATGCCACGATTCGCGTGCGGGGGCGCGGCGAGACCTCCGCCGCCCCGGTCGACGAGGTGCGCAGCTACTTCGGGTACCGCAGCGTCGGCGTCGACCGCGGCCAGTTCCTGCTCAACGGCCGGCCCTACTTCCTGCGGATGGTGCTGGAGCAGGGGTACTGGCCCCAGTCGCATCTGGCCGCCCCGGACGCCGCTGCGCTGTACCGGGAGGCGTCCCTGATCAAGGAACTCGGCTTCAACGGCCTGCGGATGCATCAGAAGGTCGAGGACCCTCGGTTCCTGCACGCATGCGACCGGCTCGGCCTGTTGGTCTGGGCCGAAATGCCAAGCGCCTACACGTTCTCGGCCCGCTCATTGGCCAGAATCACCCGAGAGTGGATCGAGGTGGTGGCCCGGGACCGCAGCCACCCCTGCATCGTCGCCTGGGTGCCGCTCAACGAGAGCTGGGGGGTCCGCTGGATCGCCAGCCGAGACGACCAGCGGTCGTTCGCGGCGGCGCTGTACCACCTGACCCGCGCGCTCGATCCCAGCCGGCCGGTGGTGGCCAACGACGGCTGGGAGCACGGAGTCGGCGACATCATCGGCGTCCACGACTACGCGTCCACCGGCGCGGAACTCGCCGAGCGGTACGGCGACCGGCGGGCAGTCGAGGCCACTGTGGCCGGCTGGGGACCCGGATCCGCGCGGATCCTGCTGCCACCCGCAGAACTGGCCGGGCGACCGGTGATGGTCACCGAGTTCGGCGGCATCGGCTTCACCCCGCACGAATCCCCCGATCACGTCATGTACTCGCGTGCCGGAGACGGCAACGACTTCCTGCGCCGGCTGCGGGATCTACTCGGCGCGTTGGACCGCAGCCCGGTGCTCGCCGGCTTCTGCTACACGCAGCTCACCGACACGGAGCAGGAGATCAACGGCCTGCTCACCGCGGAACGCCGGCCCAAGGTGCCGGCCGCGGCGATCCGCGCCGTGGTGTCCGGTCACGGTGAGCCGCCAAACATCCACGACCACGACGAACCAGGAGTGCCGCGATGACAGCGCACGAAGCTGACCCTGCCCCCCTGTCTGGGCGCCCCATCTCCCGCGCCATGTTCCTGCGCGCCGGCGGTGCCGTCATCCTCGGCGCTGCCGTCCCCGCGGCCCTGGCCCGGGCGGCGGCTGCCGACGGGCCCAGCGACACCGTCCGCGTCGACCTCGGGCAGGTGCTGGGCGAGCCCACCTACGCGGCGACCGGCTTTCTGCACGGACTGAGCCAGGACGGCATTCAGCCGTCGGACGCGCTGCTGCGACCGCTGAAGCCGCAACTGTTCCGCGGCGCCGGCTCGGCGCTGCCCGGCGGCGGGTGGAGCGCCGGCGGCTACCAGGGGTACGCCCCACGCTGGGCGATGACCCGCGACATCTTCCAGCGGGTCGCCAGCGGACCCCTCAACGCCGAGTACTGCATCGTGCTCAGCGACCTGTGGGGTGCGGAGGGCGTCAGCCTCAAGCCCACCGACCCGTACCCGGGCGACGGCGGCGACTGGTCCAACTGGGAGGCGTTCCTCATCCAGGTGGTCAACGACGTCAAGGGCGCCGACATGCGGCCCAATCAGGTGCAGTACGAGATCTGGAACGAGCCGGACTTCGGCAACGTGTACTTCCCGCGGCCAAAGGCACAGTACGAGGAGATGTGGCGCCGCGGCGTGCGGAAGATCCGCGCGCTGGACCCCAAAGCCCGCATCGTCGGCCCCACCTTCACCCGGCTCACGGTCACCGACGAGTCCTGGCGGATGGACCGGTGGCTGGACATGGTCGTCGCTTCCGGCACCGCGCCGGACATCCTGAGCTGGCACGACCTCATCCCCGGCCGGGACCCGGTGAACCAGGCCGCTCTGGCCCGGACGCTGCTCGCCGAGCGCGGCCTCTCCGGGATGCCGCTGCAGATCAACGAGTATCCCTCCAGCGGTGGACTGGATCCGGGCTACAACACCTGGTACGTCGCGCGCCTCGAGCGCGCCCGCGTGGAGTACGCCGTGCTGGCCATCTACGGCTCCTGCTGCACCTTCCCGCAGCTTGACGGTCTGCTGACGCAGGAGGGTGACGAGCTGTTCCGCAACGGGCGCTGGTGGGCCTACCAGCGGTACGCCGCCATCACCGGAAACCTGGTGTCGACCCGGCCCGGCAGCGCGGTCGATGCGGTGGCCGGGATGGACCACGCGCGCGGGCAGGCCCGGATCGTCCTCGGCAACGAGCGCGGCGACGGCCGTGACCTCGGCACGGTGCGGCTCACCCTGGATGGCATCGCCGGGGCCCACCGCAGCCTGGTGAAGAACGGGCGGATCCGGGTGCGCGTGGAGCGGATCCCGGACCGGGCCAAGCTAACCGAGCCCGAGGTGGTGCGCGAGCAGCAGCTGAGCCCGGACCGGAACACCCTGGACGTGGACATCCCGTGGCACGACGCCAGCTCGGCCTACGTCGTTACCCTCGGCGAGCAGGACAGCGAACTGCCGCCGTACGTCATCGTGGACGCCACCCCCGCCGCGCCGGTGCTGCTGCCCGGCGAGCCCACCCCGGTGGTGTTCCGGCTGCGCAACTACACCGACGACCCGTTGACGCTGCGCCCGGTCCTGAGCGTGCCGGACGGCTACACCGCCGCTGCGCCAGCTGAGGTCACCGTCCCGGCCAACGGCGACGCGCAGCTGACGGTGACCCTCACCCGGACCACCACGGACCTCACCGCCACCGAGTCCCGGCTCATCGTCGGCGACCAGTCGCTGACCGTGCCGCTGCAACCCAGCGAGAACTGGGTGCGGATCGCGGCGATGGCCGCATCGAGTACCCACGCCCCGTCGTCACCGGCGAACCTCAACGACGGCGACACCGACCCGGAACGCTGGGGCGGTGGTGGCGCCGGCGGGTGGAACGACGCCACCGACGGCGCCTTCCCGGACTGGGTCACCGCGACCTGGTCCCACCCCGTCCGCATCTCCCGCGTCCGGGTGCACACCCTCGACTCGCGGGCGTACCCCGCGGCCCAGTGGGGGGTGCGCGACTTTGACGTGGTGGCCCGAGTCGACGGCGTAGGGCGCACCCTCGCCCAGGTCCGCGGCAACGTGGCGGGCGTGATCGAGAGCAGGTTCGACACCGTCGCCGCCGACCTGCTGGAGATCCGGGTGCTCGCCAGCAACAGCAACGACTACAGCCGGCTGATCGAGATCGAAGCGTTCACGGCATAGCCGCCGCCCCATTCCCGACCCCTTAGGAGGTTCCCGCCCATGGGCACCGCATTCACCCGCAGAAACTTCCTTCAGGTCGCCGGGGCGTCCGTCGGGGCCGCGGCTCTCGGCCTGTCGACCGCCCCGTCTGCCGCCTCGGCCGCCGCCCTGGCCGCCGAGCCCGCCGCCGAGGACGGGTACGAGATGTGGCTGCGCTACCGACCGGTGACCGACCCCGACCGGCTCGCCGACTACCAGGCCCGCCTCGGCGAACTGGCCGTCGCGGAGGCCGAGCCGGCCATCCGGTCCGCGGCCGGCGAGCTCGGCCACGCGTTGGGCATCCTGCTCGGCCGGCCGGTTCCGGTGCTTGCCCGGCCGTCGGGCCCGAGGTCGCTGGTCATCGGGACGTGGGCCGGCTCGCCGCTGGTCCGTGAGTTGGTCACGCGGGGCGACGTGGAACGGGTCGGCGCCGAGGGTTACCTGCTGCGTACCGTCCGCACTGCACAGGGCGAGCACGTCGTGGTCGCCGCCACCAGCGGCAAGGGCGTGCTGTACGGGGCGTTCGCGCTGCTGCGCCGGCTCCAGCGCAACCTCCCGATCGCCGGGATGGACATCAGGGAACGGCCGACGAATCCGCTTCGGCTGGTCAACCACTGGGACAACCTGAACGGGACGGTCGAGCGCGGCTACGCGGGCGGCTCCATCTTCCGCTGGCAGGAGCTGCCCGAGCTGCACCCCCGGTACACCGACTACGCCCGGGCGCTGGCCTCCCTCGGCATCAACGGGACGGTGGTGAACAACGTCAACGCCAACCCGCAGTTCCTGACCCCGCAGATGATTGCGCGGCTGGCCGCGCTCGCCGGGGCGTTGCGGCCCTGGGGGATCCGCTTCCACCTGTCGGCCAACTTCGCCAGCCCGTTGGCGCTGCGCGAGCTGGACACCGCCGATCCGCAGGACTCCCGGGTGCAGGACTGGTGGCGGCGTAAGGCGGACCAGATCTACGAAGCGATCCCGGACTTCGGTGGCTTCCTGGTGAAGGCCAACTCGGAAGGCCAGCCCGGGCCGACCGACTACGGCCGAACCCACGCCGACGGCGCCAATATGCTGGCCCGGGCCGTCGCCCCGCACGGTGGGATCGTCATGTGGCGCGCGTTCGTGTACGACAGCCGCGACGGCGACGTGTCGACCGACGCCTTCCACACGTTCAAGCCGCTCGACGGCGCCTTTGACGACAACGTGATCCTGCAGGCCAAGTACGGCCCGGTCGACTTCCACATCCGCGAACCGGTGCACCCGCTGTTCGGCGCGATGCGGGACACCAACATGATGATCGAGCTGCAGGTCACGCAGGAACACACCGGCCACGACAGCGACCTGTGCTACCTGCCGACGTGGTGGCGGCAGGTACTGGACTTCGACACGTACGCCGAGGGGCCCGGGACCACGGCCGCCCGCATCGTCGACGGGACTGCCTTCGGCTACTCGCGTTGCGGGGCCGCAGGCGTCATCAACTTCGGCGACGACCGCAACTGGACCGGCAGCCACCTCGCCGCCGCCAACACCCACGGCTACGGCCGGCTGCTGTGGAACCCGGCGCAGGCGCCGGCCGACCTGGCGCGTGAATGGGTCGAGCTGACCTTCGGGCCTGGCGCGGGCGTCACCGAGCCGTTGACCGAGATGTTGCTCGGCTCGTGGAAGACGTTCGAGGACTACACATCGCCGCTGGGCGTGGGCAACATGGTGGCGGCGGCCGGCGACCACTACGCCCCGGACCCCCGGGCGTCACAATCGGCGCACAAGTCCGACGAGCACGGCACCGGCTTCGACCGGACGGTGGCCACCGGCACCGGCTTCACCGGCCTGTACCACCAGCCGTGGCGGCGGACCTACGAGGATCTGTCAACCTGCCCGGACGAGCTGCTGCTGTTCATGCACCACGTCGACTACCAGCACCGGCTGAAGTCCGGACGGACGGTCATCGACCACATCTACGAATCGCACTTCAGGGGCCTCGAAGCGGTCCACCGGTACCGGGAAACCTGGCGCGGCCTCGAGTCGAAGGTGAACAGCCGGCGGTTCTCCGAGATCCTGGCTACCTTCGACCGCCATGTACTGCAGGCAACGGCTTGGCGGGACAGCATCGTCAGCTACTACTTCGGTCTGAGCCGGCTGCTGGCCAGCGAACGCCGATGGGTGCAGATTGAGAGCCCCCCGTCGGCCGGGCTGCTGCTCGGTGGGTGGCCGACCCGGGTGCCGATGACGGCGGGCAACGCGTCTCCGGACACGCTCGCCCTCACCGCGCGGGTCGACGTGCCGGACGGCTGGTCCGCCCGACCGGCGGGCACCGCCGTGCCCGCTCGGCAGTTCGCCAGCCTGGTCCCGACCGTGGTGCCACCGGTCGAGGGCCTAACTACCACCTTGCAGGTGGATGTCGACGCCAAGGGGTTGCCCGTCATCGGCGGCAGCGGGGTCCGCTTCGCCGTGGCGCCGGCACCCCCGCTGTGTCACTTGGCACTCGACGCCGGGCCGTCGGGCTCGCCCCGATTCGGTGGCTACGCACCCCTGTCGCCTGGGGATTCGTGGTCTGCCGAGCGCGGGTACGGGTGGGTCGGCGGCACCCCGCAGTCGCGGGACCGCGGCGGCCCGGACGACCTGCGCCGGGACTTCTGCAACGACGCGGTGGCGCGTACGCTGCGCATCGCGGTTCCGGCCGGCCGACACGACACGTACCTCCTGGTCGGCGACGCGGCCGCGGGCTCGGAACCGACGATCGTCCGCTCCGGCGGTGTCGAGCTCGGCCGCAGCAGCCGGCTCCGCGGCGGTGAGTTCCAGTGGATCCGGTTCCTCCTGGACGGCGGCGATGCGGGCCGTCCGGTCGATCTGGCCGTGTCGAGCGTGCCCGGAGCGCACTGGCACCTCAACGCCGTCGCGATCGTCGACGCAACCGCGGCTCCGCCCCCGGTCGTCGTCGGTGACGTGTCACCCGCGGCCATCCTGCTCCTGCCGGACACGCCTGCCGAGGTGACCTTCTGGCTCTACAACTTCACGGACACCGACGTAGCGGTCGAGCCGGTGCTCACGGTCCCACCGGGGTACTCAGCCGACCTGGCCGCGCCACGGTTGACCGTGCCTGCGTCCGGCGAGGCGGAGGTGACCGTCACGGTGACCCGAGAGCCGGGCACCAGCGTTGCGGGGTCGATGTCCTTCGCCCTGCAGGGGGACACCCGCCAGGTGTCCTTACGACCCACCGACAACTGGATGCGAATTGCGGCCATCTCCGCAGCGAGCACGAATGCCCCTTCGTCCGTCGAGACGCTCAACGATGGCGACACCAACTCGGACCGGTGGGGAGCCGGAGGTGCCAATGGCTGGAATGACGGGACGCCCTCGGTGTTCCCGGACGCGGTGACCGCCACCTGGAGTCACCCCGTACCGCTGTCGCGGGTAAAGGTCTACACGCTCGATTCAACCACGTATCCGGCGCGGGACTGGGGTGTTCGCGATTACGACCTCGAACTGCGCGTCGGGGGAGCGTGGACGGTCGTCGCCGAGGTCCGGGACAGCGTCCAGGGAGTGATCGAAAGCCGTTTCGCAACCAGCCGGGCAGACGCCCTTCGCATCACCGTCCACGACAGCAACGACCACGCCTACAGCCGTCTTATCGAAATCGAGGCCTACAGCGAGTGACTCGTCCGGGGCTGCCCAGCACCGATCCCCGCGGTCTGGGCAGCACCCGGCGAGAATTTGGAGTTGGGCCAGGTCAGCGCAGGGTTCCGGTGCTCGACTTCACCGGCCGGACGGTGGCCGGGATGAGCGTCGCCGTGCCGAGCATCCGCTTCGAGGAAGAACAAGGCGACCCGGCGCTCATGCTGCTCCGGGCAGCCGCCCGTGATCTTTCGGCGTTGCTCGGATACCGACCCGATGAGCCGACAGCGGACACCTTGCCCATGGGCGCTCCGGCAACCAACAACCTAGAGGGGGATCGATGACCCAGACATACCGGGTAACTGCCCTACCGGTAGGCCGAAGCGACATCCCCGGTCCCGAACTGTTCTGGATGGGGGGCTGGGATCGGTGGTTTCCACTGATGTTCCAGGTCGTACTCATCCAGGGTCGCGGCGTCACGGCGCTGATCAACACCGGGCCGGCCGAGGACCTCGAGCCGATGAACCGGCACTGGGCCCAGGTCCTGGGCGAGCGCGCCGTGATGCACCGCGAGCCCGGTGAGTTCGTCCTCGACCAGCTTGCTCGGCACGGAGTGGCGCCTGACGAGGTGACCCACGTGCTGCTCACCCCGCTGCAGTTATACACGGTGAGCAACGTGGCAGCGTTCCCGAACGCCCAGATCTGCCTCACCGAGCGGGGATGGGTGCACTTTCACACGACCCACCAGCACCCGCACGACAACCGCGCCACGTCCATCCCGGATGACGTGCTGGTACACCTGGTCACCACCGCGTGGCCCCGGGTACGGCTGCTCGCCGATCAGGATGAGATCGCGCCCGGGCTGCGTACCTGGTGGTGCGGCGTGCATCACCGGGCCTCCATGGTCGTTGAGGTAGACACGGCGGCTGGCGTGGTGTCGATCTCCGACGCCTACTTCCACCTTGCCAACGTCACGGAGAACCACCCCATCGGCATCAACGAGAGCATGGCCGAGGCCATCGCGACGTACGAGCGGGTTCGCAGCACTGCCGACCTCATCGTTCCGCTCTATGACCCGACTAACCTCGACCGTTTCCCTGGCGGGAGGATCGGATGACCACCCCGGGCACTCCCCAGGGCGCCCAGAAAGGCCGTGTCGTCCTCGTCACGGGTGCGGCCCGCGGAATCGGGCGGGCGACGGCGGCGCGGTTTGGCCGGGATGGCGCGCAGGTCGCCATCAACCACCCGCCCGGCGAACGTGAGCACGCGCAGGAGACCGCACGCCTGGTCGCTGCTGGCGGTGGAACGCCGTTCCTCGTCGAAGCCGACGTCGCCGACCCGGCTGCGGTCGAGCGGATGGCGGTTGAGATCGACCAGGGCCTCGGCCCGGTCGACGTACTCGTCAACAACGCCGGCATCTGTCCGTTTGCGAACTTCTACGACATCGACATCGACCTATGGGAGCGCGTGCACCAGGTTAACCTGCGCGGTGCCTTCCTGGTCGCCCAGGCCATTACCCGTGGGATGGTCGCCGCGGGCAAGGGTGGCCGGGTCATCTCCGTGTCATCCATCTCGGCCCACGTGGGCGGAGCGCAGCAGGTGCACTACTGCCCCACGAAGGCGGGCGTGAGCTCCCTGATGAAGTGCCTCGCCATCGTCCTGGGCCCAGCCGGTATCACCTGCAACGCCGTACTCCCCGGGGCCATCGCCACCGACATCAACGCCGAGGATCTGGCACGCCCAGGCAAGCGCCAGTACTTCGAAAGCCGGATTCCGATGGGACGGATCGGTCGCCCCGAGGACGTTGCCGGGGCGATCTGGCTGCTGTCCCAGCCTGAGGCGGACTACATCAACGGAGCGGAGCTGCTCGTCGACGGCGGATTCTTCGTCAACTTGCAATGACCGCCACAGCGAAGAGACCGGCAGGCCGGCGCCTGCCGGCAATGAGGAGGCATCATGCGCGCACTCGTGCTGCGTGACTTCTGGGACTTCACTGTCGAGGAGCGCCCAGACCCCGTCCCAGGACCCGGCGAGGTGCTGCTCCGGATCACCGCCACAGGAATCTGCGGATCCGACCTTCACGGATTCACCGGTGAGAACGGACGGCGCGTGCCTGGCCAGGTGATGGGACACGAGACCGTCGGCCGAGTGGTGGCGGTCGGACCAGATAGCGGTACGGCAACTCTGGTCCGAGGCCAGCTGGTCACCGTCAACCCGGTCCTGGCCTGCGGCACATGCCGGCACTGCGCCGCGGGGACGGAGCAGGCCTGCCGACAGCGGCGAGTGATCGGCGTGAGCGCCGAGATCTCCGCCGCATTCGCCGAGCTGATGACCGCACCGCTACGCAACGTCGTACTGCTGCCGGGATCGATGCCGGAGGAGTACGGCGCACTCGTAGAGCCTCTTGCGGTCGGATACCACGCTGCGCGCCGCGGTGGCTGTGTGGCCGACGACCGGGTACTGGTGATCGGGGGCGGGCCGATCGGTCAGGCTTGCGTACTAGCCGCACGCCGGATGGGGGCCACGAAGACGGTGGTCACCGAGCCGTCCGCACCGCGCCGAAAGCTGATCGCGAGCCTCGGCCTCGCCACGCTGGACCCGAGGTCGGACGACCTTGCCGACCAGGTAGCGACCATGCTCGACGGCCCCGCCACGCTCGTTCTCGATGCCGTCGGGACGACCGGCACCCTGGCCGACGCGTTCGCCTGCTCCGATCTAGGAGCACGGATCGTCCTGGTCGGGATGGCCAGTCCGCAGGTCGAGCTCGCGGCGTACCGGGTGAGCACCGATGAGCGCACGATCGTGGGCAGCTTCACGTACTCCGCCAGCGAGTTCCAAGAGACCGCTCGGTGGGTCGGCACCGCGCCGCCCGAGTTGTCCCGGTTGATCGAGGCGCGCACCAGCCTCGACGACGCGCCAGCAGCGTTCACCAGGCTGGCGCTGGGGGACAGCACCTTTAGCAAGATTTTGGTGTTCCCCGGCGGCCCGGCAGCACAAGCGCAGGGTGCACGGGAATGAGAACGGCGGCCCAGACTGGTGGCGCCGCGCGCGACCTGCCGACGATCCGCGCGGTCCGGGCATACACCGTTAGCGGCGGCGGCGCGGACTACCACGACCAGGCGGACGGCCACTGGATCGACGACCACATTGCGACGCCGATGGCGCGCTACCCCGCGTACCGGGCCAGCCGCAAGTCCTTCGGCATCGACGTGCTCGGCACTCTCGTCGTCGAGATCGAGGCAGCGGACGGCACCACCGGCTTCGCGGTCACCGTCGGCGGCGACCCCGGCGCATGGATCATCGAGCACCACCTTGCCCGGTTCCTCGAAGGGGCGAAGGTTACCGATCTCGCCCGGCTCTGGGACCAGATGTTCCTGGCGACCCTCGCGTACGGCCGCAAAGGCCTCGTCCTCAACGCGATCAGCGGCGTCGACCTGGCCCTGTGGGATCTGCTCGGCAAGGTACGCGAAGAGCCTGTCTGCGCTCTGCTCGGCGGACCCGTCCACGACGAACTCCAGTTCTACGCCACCGGACCGCGTCCCGACCTGGCACAGAAGATGGGCTTCATCGGCGGCAAGCTACCACTGCACCACGGGCCCGCGGAGGGAGCCGAGGGTCTCGAACGCAACATCGCAATGCTGCGGGAAATGCGACAGCAGGTCGGTGAGGGATTCTGGCTAGCGTACGACTGCTGGATGTCCTTGACCGTCGACTACGCCACCCGGCTCGCCCACGTGGGCGCGGAACACGGCCTGAAGTGGATCGAAGAACCGCTGCTTCCCGATGACTACTGGGGCTTGGCCGAGCTACGCCGCCGCCTTCCGCCAACCATGATGCTGGCCAGTGGCGAACACGAGGCCACCCGGTATGGCTTCCAACTGCTCTTGGACAACGGCTGCGATATCGTGCAGCCCGACGTCGGATGGTGCGGCGGCCTGACCGAGATGCTGCGGATCGCCGCGCTCGCCGAAACTCGGGGTCGCATGGTCGTCCCACATGGGTCCAGCGTGTACTCGTACCACTTCGTGATCACCCGACCGGACACCCCATTCGCCGAGTTCCTGATGATGCACCCGACAGCAAGCGAAGTGATACCGATGTTCTCGCCGCTGCTACTCGACGAGCCGGTGCCCGTCGCCGGACGACTGCCAGCCGCCGCACTCACCCCAAGGCCGGGATTCGGAGTGCGCCTGAACCCCGACCAGCCGCTTACCCGGCCGTACCCGCGTTAGCCGAGCCACGCCTAGGAGACACGCCGTGCAGATACAACGACGAGGACCATGCGGAGCGGAGCGGCCCGTGGTGATCGATGACAACGGGAAAACGTACGACCTGTCACCACTTGCCGACGACATCGACGGCTCGTTCCTGTCCGGCGGCGGCATCGCCCGCGTGCGTCACGCCCTCCGCGCCGGCGAACTCCTCGAGGTCGACGTCAGCTGTGAACGCATCGGGGCTCCAGTGGCGCGACCGGGCGCCGTGATATGCATCGGCCAGAACTACGCCGCTCACGCCGCGGAGTCCGGCGATGCTCCACCCGACCAGCCGATCGTCTTTTTCAAGCATCCCAACACTGTGGTTGGGCCATCCGACGACGTGAAGCTCCCCCCAGACAGCAAGACGACCGACTGGGAAGTGGAACTCGCGGTTGTCATCGGCGCCACCGCCCGATACCTGCCCAACATCAATGCAGCCAGGTCCTGCATTGCGGGATATACCATCTCCAACGACGTCTCCGAACGGACATTCCAGATCGACCGGTCGGGCGGCCAGTGGTCGAAGGGCAAATGCTGCGAGACCTTCAACCCGCTAGGTCCCTCGCTTATCCCGACCGAGGACATTCCCGACGTACAAGCGTTGAGATTGCGCTCCTGGGTTAACGACGAGCCACGACAGGACTCGACGTCAGCCGACATGATCTTCAGCGTCGCCGAGCTCGTACACCACCTGAGCCAGTTCATGGTGCTCGATCCTGGAGACGTCATCAACACCGGAACGCCGCAGGGAGTGGCGATGTCCGGCCTGTTCCCTTACCTCACGTACGGGGATGAGGTCCGGTTGAGTATCGACGGATTGGGAGAGCAGCGGCAGCGCATAATGGCCGCTGGGGTGCCCCGAGGATTCCGGACAGCGGATCTAATATGATCTTGGTCTGGGATGGAGATGGGTATGGCAAGGCAGAAGCGGACCTACTCGCAGGAGTACCGCGACGAGGCGGTGAAGATGGTGATCGAGACGTCGCGTCCGATCGCGGTCGTCGCGCGGGAACTCGGCCTGCTGGAAGGCACCCTCGGTAATTGGGTCAACGCGTATAGGAAGAGTCACCCTGTGGAAGAACAGCCCCTGGCGATGCCGGAGCGGGCGCGGTTGAAGGAACTCGAACGCGAGAACCGTGAGCTGCGTATGCAGAATGAGTTCCTGAAAAAAGGTGTGCCACGAACGCGGGAGGCTGCTTGAGGTAGTTGGTAGCTGAACGCGGTGCTGCATGGCAGATGAAGGACTAAGGACTTTGGCCCTTCGGAGCCGCCCTGCGGGGGGAGGCTTCAAACCGCCACATGCTGCGGGAGCGGTGACGCGACCGTGGTGAGCGACTGTGGAAAAGGCGTCCGTGAGGCGTCAGGTGGGGGGATGTACCTGGCCACGGTGATCGACTGCTACTCCAAGGCTGTCGTCGGGTGGGCCGTCGCGGATCACATGCGCACCGAACTCGTCACCGACGCGGTGAAGATGGCCGCGCGTAACATCACGATCCCGGAAGGTGCCATCTTTCATTCTGATCGCGGCAGCCAGGGCGGATTCAACCGGTCGTCGCAACACCTTGTCGGAGAGGTGGAGCGATGGGTATTGGGCCGAGGCAGAAGCGGGTTCGGGAGTATCGGGGTCAGATTCCTTCGCCGGGACGGCCGACGGTGGCGTGGCGTGAGGACCGGGTCAAGTTTTGGGCTGCGATCCGATCGGGTGTGATGACCGAGGATGCGGCCGCGGTGGCGGGTGTGTCGTCGCCTGTTGGGTTCCGGTGGTTCCGGCACGCTGGCGGCGTGAATCCTGCGTTGCCGCCGACGGTGTCGGGCCGCTATCTGTCGTTCAGCGAACGAGAGGACATCGCTTTGTCGCGGGCGCAAGGCATGGGCGTTCGGGAGATCGCACGTCGGCTCGGCCGGGACCCGTCGACGATCTCGCGGGAGTTGCGGCGCAACGCCTCGACCAGGACGTACCGGTTGGACTACAAGGCTTCGACCGCGCAGTGGCATGCAGAACGTCGAGCCCGCCGGCCGAAGACCGCGAAGCTGCTGGCCAATGAGCGGCTCCGAGAGTACGTCCAGCAACGGCTTGCCGGTGCGATCCTGACAGCGGACGGCCGGCCGGTCACCGGCCCGCAGGGCCCGCAGTGGAAGGGCCGGAACAAACCCCACCGGGCCGATCGGGCATGGACGACCGGGTGGAGCCCGGAGCAGATCTCCCGCCGGCTCAGGGTCGAGTTCCCGGAGGATGAGTCCATGCGCATCAGCCACGAGGCGATCTACCAGGCGCTCTATGTCCAGAGCCGTGGTGCCCTCAAGCGCGAACTCGTCACCTGCTTGCGGACCGGGCGGGCGCTTCGCGTTCCCCGAGCCCGCGCGAAACAACGCGCGTGGGCGCACGTCACCAGCGGCACGCTGATCAGTGAACGGCCCGCTGAAGTCGCCGACCGTGCCGTCCCCGGGCACTGGGAAGGTGATCTGATCATCGGTTTGCAGCGCTCCGCGATCGGGACACTGGTCGAGCGGACGACGAGGTTCACGATGCTGGTCCACCTGCCTCGTGAGGCCGGCTGGGGGGTGATCCCGCGGACGAAGAACGGCCCTGCCCTCGCCGGCTACGGGGCGATCACGATGAGCAAAGCCCTCGCCGAGACGATCACGACACTGCCCGAGCAGCTGCGCAGGTCGCTGACGTGGGACCGCGGCAAGGAGTTGTCCGCGCACGCACGCTTCACGGTCGAAACCGGCGTCCCGGTGTTCTTCGCCGACCCACACAGCCCCTGGCAACGCGGCACCAACGAGAACACCAACGGGCTGCTGCGGCAGTACTTCCCGAAAGGCACCGACCTATCCAGATGGAGCGCCGACGAGATCAACGCCGTCGCCCACGCCCTCAACAGCCGACCCCGGAAAACCCTCGACTGGAAGACTCCAGCCGAAGCCCTCGACGAACACCTACGATCGCTCCAACAACCCGGTGTTGCAACCACCGGTTGAATCCGCCCAGTACATGTCGCACGAGTACCGTAAGGAACTGCGCGCAGTAGGGCTACGCTCATCGGTCGGTCGCACCGGAGTCTGCTGGGACAACGCGCTCGCCGAGTCGTTCAACGCGAGTCTGAAGAATGAGATGTTCAACCGTACGGCGTTCCCGACGAAGAGTCTTGCCCGAGACGCTATTGCACGCTACATCGAACTGTACTATAATCGCCAAAGGATCCATCCGGCGCTCGGTTACCAGACGCCATTCGAGGTCCTCAGTGGACGAACGGACTACACACTAGTGTTCCGTCTCAGTTTTGACTAGCCACTTGCTGGAGGGCGACTCGTCCACGTCGGACCTTGGCCAGGATCGATTCGGCTGTGGCGGTCCACACGAACGGCTTCGGGTCGTCGTTGTGCACGCG
>NZ_JAGPYL010000067.1:0-36073 GCF_018070095.1 Micromonospora sp. U56 | reverse complement strand
GGGGTGGCGGGCGCAGTGGTGTCGACCCGGGTGGGCTGCGGGGTGGCGGGCGCAGTGGTGTCGACCCGGGTGGGCTGCGGGGTGGCGGGCGCAGTGGTGTCGACCCGGGTGGGCTGCGGGGTGGCGGCTGGCAGACCGGTGTCGACTCGGGTGGGGTGCGGGGCCGCGGGCGCGCTGGTGTCGACCCGGGTGGGCTCGGGTGTGTCGGGCCCATCGGTGTCGAGCCCGGTGGGCTGCGCGGCGGGCGGCGCGGTGTCGAACCGGGTGGGCGGAGGTGCGTCGTCTCTCGGGGTGGGCTGGACCGGGGCGGGCTCCGGGTCGTCGGACGTCCGGCCCTCGACGGGTGGGGCGGGTGAGGTCGGCGCGGTGGGCTCGTCCGGGGACGCCGTGGCCGGCTCGGTCGCCGTCCGCTCCGGGTCGCCCGGGGCGGCGGCCCGGTCGGCGGGCAGCTCACGGGTGCCCTCGGGGGCCGTGCGGGGCCCGGCGTCGGCGGGTACGGGCGAGGGGGCCGGCTCCTCGGCGACGGCCGGCTCCCGGCCGACGTCGGTGACCGGGGGGCTCCCGTCGGCCGGCCGGTCCGCCCCCGGCTGCGGCTGCGGCATCGCGGCAATCTCCTCTCGCGCCGGTTGCGAGGTTAGTACCGGCATGCCACCAGCGACGAACCCGTCCACCGTCGGTCGCCCTCGGACGACGCCGGGTGAGGGTGGCGTAACGGGTCAGACCGGGCGCTCGGGCGGGGGTAGCGGCGAGGGCTTCAAGATCGGGTTGCATTTTCCGAGGCTGAGCACGGCGTGTCGTCTCGGTGAATGCGACTGGATCATGGGGAGTGGGCGGTGGGGGCGGGGAGCCGACCGGGGGGCGTTGGGCTGGGCGGGGCAGCGGGTGCGCTCCGGTCAAGTCCGTCCGGGGATGGTGGACGGTGCGGCGCGGTGGGTGGCCGACGGGCGCGTACCCTTGGGCATCATGAGTGCCCCGTCCACGACGCCGCGCCCCGCCGCGGCCAATTCCGTCTGGCCCCGGCTGGAGCCGCTGCTGCCCCAGGTGACCAAGCCCATCCAGTACGTCGGTGGCGAGTTGGGCGCGGTGGTCAAGGACTGGGACGCGGCCACCGTGCGCTGGGCGCTGATGTATCCCGACGCGTACGAGGTCGGCCTGCCCAACCAGGGCGTGCAGATCCTCTACGAGGTGCTCAACGAGCTGCCCGACGTGCTCGCCGAGCGGACCTACGCGGTCTGGCCGGACCTGGAGAAGCTGATGCGCGCCCACGGCGTGCCGCAGTTCACCGTCGACGCGCACCGCTCGGTGCGCGACTTCGACGTGTTCGGCGTCTCGTTCTCCACCGAGCTGGGCTACACCAACCTGCTCACCGCGATCGACCTGGCCGGCATCCCGCTGCTCGCCGCCGACCGCACCGACGCCGACCCGGTGATCCTGGCCGGCGGGCACGCCGCGTTCAACCCGGAGCCGATCGCCGACTTCGTCGACGCCGCCGTGCTGGGCGACGGCGAGGAGGCGGTCCTGGAGATCACCACGATCGTCCGGGAGTGGAAGGCCGAGGGCTCCCCGGGCGGGCGCGATGAGCTGCTGCTGCGGCTGGCCCGCACCGAGAGCGTCTACGTGCCGCGCTTCTACGACGTGGACTACCTGCCCGACGGCCGGATCCAGCGGGTCGTGCCGAACCGGGCGGACGTGCCGTTCCGGGTGCACAAGCGCACGACGATGGACCTGGACGCCTGGCCGTACCCGAAGAAGCCCCTCGTGCCGCTCGCCGAGACCGTGCACGAGCGGTACGCGGTGGAGATCTTCCGGGGCTGCACCCGGGGCTGCCGGTTCTGCCAGGCCGGCATGATCACCCGCCCGGTGCGGGAGCGCTCGATCACCACCGTCGGCCAGATGGTCCGCGACGGGCTGGAGTTCTCCGGCTTCCACGAGGTGGGCCTGCTGTCGCTCTCCTCCGCCGACCACTCCGAGATCGGCGACATGTGCTCCGGCCTCGCCCAGCAGTACGAGGGCACCAACGTGTCCCTGTCGCTGCCGTCGACCCGGGTGGACGCGTTCAACATCGACCTGGCCCAGGAGCTGTCCCGCAACGGCCGGCGTACCGGCCTGACCTTCGCCCCGGAGGGCGGGTCGGAGCGGATCCGCAAGGTCATCAACAAGATGGTGTCGAAGGAAGACCTGATCCGCACCGTCGTCACCGCGTACACCAACGGCTGGCGGCAGGTGAAGCTGTACTTCATGTGCGGCCTGCCCACCGAGACCGACGACGATGTCCTCGAGATCGCCGACATGGCGCACGAGGTCATCAAGGCCGGCCGGGCCGCCACCGGTTCCAAGGACATTCGCTGCACCGTCTCCATCGGCGGCTTCGTGCCGAAGCCGCACACCCCGTTCCAGTGGGCGCCGATGGAGCGCCCCGAGGTCATCGATCACCGGCTCAAGATCCTCAAGCAGGCGATCAACTCGGACCGCTCGCTGGGCCGGGCGATCGGCTACCGCTACCACGACGGTGAGCCGTCGCTGATCGAGGGCCTGCTCAGCCGCGGTGACCGCCGGGTCGGCGCGGTGATCCGCAAGGTCTGGGAGAACGGCGGCCGGTTCGACGGCTGGAGCGAGCACTTCTCGTACCAGCGCTGGGTGGACGCCGCCGCCGAGGCGCTGCCGACCTTCGGCGTGGACCTCGACTGGTACACCACCCGGGAGCGCGACGAGCTGGAGGTCCTGCCCTGGGACCACCTCGACTCCGGCCTGGACAAGGACTGGCTCTGGCAGGACTGGCAGGACTCGCTGTCCGAGTACGAGCAGGACGACTGCCGCTGGACCCCGTGCTTCGACTGCGGCGTCTGCCCGTCGATGGACACCGAGATCCAGATCGGCCCCACCGGCCGTAAGCTGCTCCCGCTCACCCCGGTCAACGGCCTGAAGGTCCCCACCGGCGCCCAGCAGTGACCGTACCGGGGCGGGTGCGCGCGCGTGGGCGCGCCACCCGCCCCGCCCCGGCGATCATGAAGTTATTGTCACCGGCATCCGTGGCACCTTCATGACCGACCGGTCCTGACACCGAGGAGCACGACGATCAGCAGGAAACCACAGCCGGAGGGCGGGCAGGCGCCGGTCGTCCAGCGCGTCCGGATCCGGTACGCCAAGCGCGGCCCGCTCCGGTTCACCTCGCACCGGGACTTCGCCCGGGCCTTCGAGCGCGCGCTGCGCCGGGCCGGCGTCCCGATCGCCTTCTCCCAGGGCTTCACGCCGCACCCCAAGATCTCCTACGCCAGCGCGGCCCCTACCGGCGTGGCGAGCGAGGCGGAGTACCTCGAGATCGGCCTGCGCGAGCCGGTCGACCCGGAGCAGCTGCGCGCCGCGCTGGACGCCGCGCTCTCGCCGGGGCTGGACGTGCTGGACGCGGTGATCGCCGCGACCGGCAGCCTGGCCGACCGGATCGAGGCCTCGCACTGGCGCATCGAGCTGCCCGAGGTCGAGCCGGCCGCGCTGCACCGCGCCGTCGCCGCCTTCACCGCCGCCGACGAGATCCAGGTCGAGCGGATGACCAAGCAGGGCCGGCGCACCTTCGACGCCCGGGCCGCCGTCATGCGTATCGATGTGGTGCCGCCCACGGAGACGCCTTCCGAGGTGCCGGGCGTGTCGTGTGCGATACTCGAACTGGTCGTGCGGCAGGTCACCCCGTCCGTACGGCCCGATGACGTCCTTTCCGGCCTCCGCGTGGTGGCCGACCTGGTGCCGCCGGTTTCTCCGAGGGTGATCCGGCTGGCGCAGGGCACGCTGACCGCGCAGGGTGCGATCGTGGATCCGTTGGACGCGGACCGCGACGGGGCAACCATCGGTGAGCACTGACCGACGGTCGGTGCTCTAGGCAGGCAGACTTCGGCGGTCGCGCACCTCGCGCGCCCGGCGGAAACACTTTTGCGGCAACCCTGCGTGGCAGCGCTCACCCGCGCCCGGGGCGGCCAGAACTGGAGAACGTCCATGCTCGAGAACGAGCCCGAGGGCGGCGAACGGACCGGCGCACAGCCGGCCGGCCAGACCGCCGACGCCACCAACAGCACCAGCGCCGAGGGCGCTGCCACCGACAGCGCCGCCGAGGCCGCGCCGAAGCGCCGGCGCACCACCCGGCGCAAGGCGGCCCCGTTGAACCAGCCGGAGCAGGTCGAGGCGCCCGCCGAGGCGTCGGCGGCCGCCGCGTCTGCCACCGACGAGGCGCACCAGGGCGAGGTACTGGCCCCGGTCGCCGGTGAACTGGACACCCCGCCCAAGACCACCCGTCGCCGGCGCAAGGCGACGCCCGCCAAGGCCGCCGAGGAGCCGGAGGTGGCCACCGGAGCCGAGGATCACTCGGCAGAGGTCGTCCCGCCGGTGAAGGTCACCCGTACCCGGCGCAAGAAGGCCGCCGCCCCGGCGGCCGCCGAGCCGGCCGCCGAGATCCCGGCCGAGGTCCCCACGCCCGCCGTGGAGGCCGCGCCCGTGGTCGAGCCGGACGAGGAGGAGGAGCCCGCCGTCGAGGCGGCGGCGCCCACCGAGCCCACCGCGGTCGACGAGGCCGAGGCCGCCGAGGCCGCCACCGCGGAGGCCCGGCCGGGTCCCACCGAGCCGGCTCTCGCCGCCTCCGGCGCCGAGAGCCGGGCCGGCGAGGTCCCGCCCGGTGTCGCGGTGCCCGGCGCCGAGCCGGCGGAGGTCGCGCCGGAGCCGCGTACCCGCCGTCGGCGGGCCGCGCTCTCCGCGCCGACCGTGCTGTTCATGGCCCCGCTGCCCGAGGAGCTGCCGGCCGTCCGCGTGGTCGAGCCCGGCCCGGCGGTGGCCGAGGAGGCCGTCGAGGAGCCGGCCGAGACCGGTCGCCGGCGTCGGCGCGGTCGCCGCGAGGTCGAGCCGGTCGAGGTGCTCGAGGTCGAGGAGGAGCCCACCGGCGAGGCCGAGGAGGCCGTCGAGGCCGAGGAAGAGGACGAGGACGAGAGCGCCGCGGCCCGCCGTCGCCGTCGTCGTGGTCGCCGGGGCCGCGGTCGCGGCAAGGGCGGCGCCGAGGACAGCGACGAGGAGGAGGCCGAGGAGGCCGTCCAGGCCGAGGCCGAGGCCGAGGGCGGCGAGGCCGAGGAGCCCGAGGAAGAGGAGGGCGAGGGCGACGGGCTGACCCGCCGCCGGCGCCGTCGTCGCCGCCGGGGCGCCGGGGACGTCGAGGGGGGCGCCGAGGACGGCGTGCCCACCGTGGTCAAGATCCGCGAGCCCCGCAAGGCCGTCGACGAGGTGCAGGGCGTCTCCGGCTCGACCCGGCTGGAGGCCAAGCGCCAGCGCCGTCGGGACGGCCGCGAGCAGCGCCGTACCCGGCCGCCGATCCTCAGCGAGTCGGAGTTCCTGGCCCGCCGGGAGGCGGTCGACCGGGTGATGGCGGTACGCCAGCGCGGCGACCGCACCCAGATCGCGGTCCTGGAGGACGGCGTGCTGGTCGAGCACTACGTCACCCGCAACTCCTCCGGCACCATGGCCGGCAACGTCTACCTCGGCAAGGTGCAGAACGTCCTGCCCAGCATGGAGGCGGCCTTCGTCGACGTCGGGCGCGGCCGCAACGCCGTGCTGTACGCCGGCGAGGTCAACTGGGACGTGAGCGGACTGGAGGGGCGGGCCCGCTCGATCGAGCAGGCGCTGCGCTCCGGTGACTCGGTGCTGGTGCAGGTCACCAAGGACCCGATCGGGCACAAGGGCGCGCGGCTGACCAGCCATATCGCGCTCTCCGGCCGGCACCTGGTCTACGTGCCGAACGGCAACGCCTCGGGGATCAGCCGGAAGCTGCCGGACAACGAGCGCAAGCGGCTGCGGGACGTGCTCAAGAAGCTGGTCCCCGACGGCGCGGGCGTGATCGTCCGGACCGCCGCCGAGGGGGCGAGCGAGGACGAGCTGGCCCGCGACGTCAAGCGGCTGCAGGCCCAGTGGGAGGACATCCAGGCCAAGGCGGCCGAGGGTGGCGCCCCGGTGCTGCTCTACGAGGAGCCGGACCTGGTCATCCGGGTCGTCCGGGACCTGTTCAACGAGGACTTCCGCGAGCTGGTCATCGAGGGCGAGCAGTCGTACGACATGGTCGAGTCGTACCTGTCGCACGTCTCGCCCGACCTGGTCGCCCGGCTGCGCCGGCACGTCGGCACCACCGACATCTTCGCCGAGTACCGGATCGACGAGCAGATCATCAAGGGGCTGGACCGGAAGGTCTTCCTCCCCTCCGGCGGGTCGCTGGTCATCGACCGCACCGAGGCGATGACCGTCATCGACGTCAACACCGGCAAGTACACCGGCTCCGGGGGCAACCTGGAGGAGACGGTCACCCGCAACAACCTGGAGGCGGCCGAGGAGATCGTGCGCCAGCTCCGGCTGCGCGACCTCGGCGGCATCGTGGTGATCGACTTCATCGACATGGTGCTGGAGTCGAACCGCGAGCTGGTGCTGCGCCGGCTGACCGAGTGCCTGGGCCGGGACCGGACCAAGCACCAGGTCACCGAGATCACCTCGCTCGGCCTGGTGCAGATGACCCGCAAGCGGATCGGCGCGGGCCTGCTGGAGGCGTTCAGCGAGACCTGCGAGTGCTGCAAGGGCCGGGGCCTGATCATCCACACCGAGCCGGTGCCGGAGAAGCCGCGTGCCGGTGCCGGCGCGGGGGAGAAGGTCAAGGCGGTCGCCTCCTCGGTGGCCGCCGCCCCGGCGACCGAGCAGACCGGCGCTTCGACGCGGCGGCGCTCGCGCAAGGCCGCCGCCGCGCCGGAGCGCACGGTGGTGGAGACCACCGAGGCCGCCGACGTGGACCGGGTGGCCGAGGCGGAGGCCGAGTACCACGACACGATGGGCTACGACCTGTCCCGGTACGAGACGGAGACGCCGGCCGCGCCGGCAATCGCCGACAGCCTGGAGGGCGAGTCGGCCCGGCTGGCCGGGGCGGACGACCCGGACGCGCTGGGCGACACCGAGGAGGAGAGCGGCGAGGGCGGCACCGGCCGGCGCCGGTCCCGCCGCGGCGGCCCCCGTCGGCGGACCCGCCCCTGACGGGCTGACCAGCCCGACGTTTCGCGGGGCCCTTTCCGGCGGCGACAGTGCCGGCGGGAGGGGCCCTGTCGCGTTCTCCGGCCCCGGCTACGATCGGTCACCCCCGGCTAGGAGAAGACAATGCGCCGCCTGCTCGCCGCCACCCTGGTGACCGCCGCCCTGCTGACCGGCTCCGGCTGCTCCGGTGACCGGTCCGACGAGGCCGCCCCGGCCAGCACCGGCCCGTCGGCCACCTCGACCCTGCTGCCGTCCGCCCCGGTCAGCGTCGCCCCGGCGGGAGGCAACGGGCCCCAGGTCTGCGCCGCCGCCGAGCAGGCCTCCTCGGCGGCCGTGCGGACGTACGTCGAGGAGCTGGGCAAGATGATCGCCGCAGTCGGCGCGAACGACAGCACCGGGGCGGAAACCGCCCGGAAACGGGCGGAGTCGGCGCTGACCAGCTGGCGGGCGGCGCTGCGTGAGCAGTCCGCCCAGGCCACCGATCCGCAGTTGAAGACCCTGCTCACCGACCTGGCCACCGAGGTCGGCAGGCTCGGCGCCGACGTCGAGTCGATCGACGAGACCGAGCTCGACCGCCTCCAGCAGCGCCTCGACCAGCTCTGCGGGCGCTGACCGGCGGGCCCGGTTTGGGTGTCACCCGGTCCATGGCGTACGCTTGCCTGCGGCGCACTTTGGTGTGCCGAGTTCCCGCGTGCCCGCGCCGCCGGTGTCACTGCTACCCGGCGAGTCGCCGTGGGAACGACCAGCCAGCAGCCTCAACGACAGGGAGTCCGCCTCCGATGTACGCGATCGTCAAGACCGGCGGCAAGCAGTACAAGGTCGCCGAGGGCGACGTGATCGAGGTCGAGAAGCTCGCCGGTGCCCCCGGCGACGCGGTGAAGCTCACCGCGGTGCTCCTCGTCGACGGTGACGACCTGGTGACCGACGCGGCGAAGCTTGCCTCGGTCGCGGTGTCCGGCGAGATCGCCGCGCACACCAAGGGCCCGAAGATCCGGATCCACAAGTTCAAGAACAAGACCGGCTACCACAAGCGCCAGGGTCACCGCCAGCCGCTGACCCAGGTCAAGGTGACCGGCATCTCCAGCGGGAAGTAGGTCGTCCTCCAATGGCTCACAAAAAGGGTGCGTCCAGCTCGCGTAACGGTCGTGACTCCGCGGCCCAGCGACTCGGCGTGAAGCGCTTCGGTGGTCAGGTCGTCAGCGCGGGTGAGATCCTCATCCGTCAGCGTGGCACCAAGTTCCACCCCGGTGACCTGGTCGGCCGCGGCGGAGACGACACGCTCTTCGCGCTGGCCGCCGGTGCGGTCCAGTTCGGCACCAAGCGCGGCCGCAAGACCGTCAGCATCGTGCCGCAGCAGTAATACGCAGGCGTTGCGGGCCGTGGACCTCGGGTCCCGGCCCGCTTCGTCTTTTCGCACGCGGGGGCGTACCCCGCTGGAAGGATTGGCGTCGTGACGACGTTCGTTGACCGGGTCGTCCTGCACATGCAGGCCGGCGACGGCGGGCACGGCTGTGCCTCGATCCACCGGGAGAAGTTCAAGCCGTTCGGCGGCCCGGACGGGGGCAACGGCGGGCACGGCGGCAGCGTGTCGCTGGTGGTCGACCCGCAGGTGACCACCCTGCTGGACTTCCACTTCCGCCCGCACCTGAAGGCCGAGAACGGCAAGGGCGGGGCCGGATCGAACCGGGACGGCGCCAACGGCCACGACCTGGTGATCAAGGTGCCGAACGGCACCGTGGTGCAGACCCTCGACGGCGAGGTGCTGGCCGACCTGGTCGGCGTGGGCACCACCTTCGAGGCGGCGCGCGGCGGTCGCGGCGGTCGCGGCAACGCGTCGCTGGCCAACGCCCGGCGCAAGGCTCCCGGCTTCGCCGAGCTGGGCGAGCCGGGCGACCGGCTGGACGTGGTGCTGGAGCTCAAGAGCGTCGCCGACGTCGGTCTGGTGGGCTTCCCGTCCGCCGGCAAGTCGTCGCTGATCGCGGTGATCTCCGCCGCCAAGCCGAAGATCGCCGACTACCCGTTCACCACCCTGGTGCCCAACCTGGGCGTGGTCCGGGTCGACAACCACACCTTCACCGTGGCCGACGTGCCGGGCCTGATCCCCGGCGCGGCCACCGGCCGGGGGCTGGGGCTGGAGTTCCTCCGCCACGTCGAGCGCTGCGCCGTGCTGGTGCACGTGGTGGACACCGCGACGCTGGAGCCGGGCCGCGACCCGCTCGCCGACATCGACGCCATCGAGGCCGAGCTCACCCAGTACGGCGGCCTCGCCGACCGGCCGCGGCTGGTCGCCCTCAACAAGATCGACGTACCGGACGGGCGGGATCTCGCCGAGATCGTCCGGCCGGACCTGGAGGCGCGCGGCTTCCGGGTGTTCGAGGTCTCCACGGCCACCCGCGAAGGGCTCAAGGAGCTGATGTTCGCGATGGCCGAGGTGGTCGAGCAGGGCCGCCAGGCGGCTCCGCCGGCCGAGCCGACCCGGATCGTCATCCGCCCGAAGGCGGTGGACGACGCCGGCTTCACCATCGACGTGGAGGAGGACGGCTCCTTCACGGTGCGCGGTGTCCGGCCCGAGCGCTGGGTCCGGCAGACGAACTTCGACAACGACGAGGCGATCGGCTTCCTCGCCGACCGGCTCGCCCGCCTCGGCGTCGAGGACAAGCTGGCCAAGGTCGGCGCCAAGCCGGGCGACCTGGTGCGCATCGGTGAGCGGGAGTTCGACTGGCAGCCCACCCTCTACGCCGGCGTCGACTTCGTGCCCGGCAACCGGGGCACGGACGTGCGGCTGGAGGAGAAGTCGACCCGCGCTTCGGCCGCTGAGCGGCTGGCCGCCCGCAAGGCGCGCCGGCAGCGCCCCGCCGACGAGCTGGAGGCCGGCGGCCTGGACGCGGACCTCTCCGACGACCTGGACGACGACGACCTCGAATAGCTCGATCATGTCCGTGTCCGGGTCGTTCGCCGGAAACCTCCGTGAAATCGACCCGGCATAGCGTGGTCGGATGCTGATCGAGTCCCGTCCTTCCACCGACCCGGAGATCGACGCCCTCGTCGTCGCCCAGCAGCGGGAGCTGCGCGAGGCCGACGGCGGACTGGACGGGCAGGTCACCGTCGCGCACGACGACATCCGCTACCTCGCGGTGGTCGTCGACGGCCGGGCGGTGGCCTGCGGCGGGGTCCAGTCACTGGACGCCGCCACCGGGGAACTCAAGCGGATGTACGTCCGTCCCGCGTACCGGGGCAGGGGTATCGCCCGGCAGCTGCTGACCGCGCTGGAGGAGTTGGCCTTCCAGCGGGGTCACTCGGTGGTCTGCCTGGAGACCGGGGTCTACCTGCCGGCGGCGATCGGGCTCTACACCTCGTGCGGGTACGAGCCGATCCCGGTCTACGGCGAGTACGTCGACAACCCGTACAGCGTCTGCTTCGCCAAGCACCTGCCGGTCGCCGCCTGAGGGTGGGTCAGGCGCCGGTCTGGGCGTGCTCCACGGTGACCGGCTTCGACTCCGGCGACGCGTGCTGGCGCAGGACGATGCTCAGCAGGATCAGCGCGCCGACGGCCAGGAACTCGCTCTGCCAGTTCTGCATGGACTGGAACCAGAAGTCGCTGGTGCCGAGGAACTGCCAGGCGCTGATCGGGGCGGCACCGCTCTGCAGCGCCTGCTCCTCGTTGTACTGGGCCACGCCGCCGAGCAGGTGGCCGACGAACGAGCCGGCGAAGATTAGCAGCAGGGCCAGCGAGAGGCTGTTGCGGTAGACCATCAGCGGCAGGCCGCCGACCCGGGCGGGCCACGGTGATTTCGGCCCGGCCCGGCGCTCGTCGTCCTCCGGGCGGTCGGTCTGCCCCTCCGGCTTCGACTCGGCCGACCCCCGCTGCACCAGGTACGCGGTGAGCAGCACGTAGCCGCCCATCTGGAGGAACTCCGACTCCCAGTTCTCGAAGACGGACTCGGCGAAGTGCCCCGTGCCCAGGTACGCCAGCCAGTCGATCGGCTGGGCGCCGTACTCGGCCAGCTCCTCGTTGTGGGTCTGCCACCCGAAGACGCTCTGCAGCGACAGGAAGACGAAGAAGGCGCCCAGCATGGTGATGCTCAGCGCGTTGTTCCTGATCCACCGCGGCATCGTGACCTCCTCGTCCCTGTGCCTGACGCTTCGGTGCCCGGATCCGGCAAGGATCAAACTCGGACACGCCGGGCGCTCCGGGCGCCGTGCCTCAGGGGCGGTCGATCGCGTTGTCCAGCCGGCCGCCCGTGCCCGCGTCGTTGGAGAGCAGCAGCCCGAGGGTGAGCATGCCGAAGCCGAGCCCCAGGTGCAGCCAGTTGGCGGCGCCGTTGAGCGGGATGAAGTTGGCCATGGCGTCCCGGTCGAGCAGGAAGCCGTACAGCCACAGGCCCAGGTAGGCGGCACCCCCGCCGGCCAGGAACAGCCGGGCGCCGGCCACCCGGCGGGCCATCACCAGCCCGAGCAGTGCGGAGAGCAGGTGCAGCAGGTTGTGCAGGATCGACACCTGGACCAGGCCGAGCAGCTTCGCCTGCGAGTGGTGACCGGCGAAGGCCAGGTCGCCGTACCCGGTGGTGACGCCCGGGACGAAGCCGAGCACCCCGAGCAGCAGGAAGATCACGGCCACCACGAGCGCGACCAGCTGGATCCGGGGTTTCGGCCCGGCCGTGCCACGCCCGCGCGCGTCTCGTGCCATCGATGTCACCTCCACGCAGCAGCTGCCGGTCGCAGCCGGACGATCCTCAATTCTGTAGCCATCAGGACACGGACCGTAGAGAAATGGCGATTCAGGCATGGACCCGACGACCGGGGGTAGTCAAAGTTTGCGCCGATGTGACGGTCGGCGATCCCCCGAGCGCAGAGCCGCACAAGTGCCGAGCGGAAGGAAAACCATGACTTACGATCTGTCATCCTCGTCCTCCACCTACGAGAGCGAGCACAGCAACGGCGGTGGCGTCCGCGACCAGGCCCGCCAGGTCGGCGCCGAGGCCGCCAACGCGGGTGGCGCGGTCGCCCAGACCGCCAAGGAGCAGGGTCGCGAGGTGGTCGACGAGACCAGGCGGCAGGCCCGCAACCTCTACGGCGAGGCCCGCAACCAGCTCGCCAGCCAGACGGGCGCGCAGCAGCGCCGGGCGGCCGGCGGGCTCCGCTCGCTGGCCGACGAGATGCGCTCGATGGCGCAGAACGGCGGCGCGGGCGGCCCGGTGACCGAGCTGGCCCACCAGGCGGCCGACCGGGTGCACGGCGTGGCCGGCTGGTTGGAGGAGCGCGAGCCGGGTGACCTGCTCAACGAGGTCAAGACCTACGCCCGCCGCAACCCGGGCACCTTCCTGGTGGGGGCGGCCCTGCTGGGCGTGCTCGCCGGCCGGCTGACCAAGGGCATCACCTCCGCCGGCGACGACCAGACCGGCAGCCACGGCCTGTACGGCGGCGGCTACGCCGACCCGGACCGTACCGAGGTCATCCCGACGCCGCCCGTGCAGCGCGCGGTGCCGAACGGCGGCTACCTCGACCCGACCCCGGGCTACTCCGGCACGGCCTACCCGGACAACGGCGGCACCACCAGCTACGCCGACCCGGCGGGCGGCACCGGCCAGCCGCTGCCCCCGGTGACCCAGACCGACCCGCTGCCGGGCGTGCCGTCCAGCGGCACCGGCACCCCGCGTCCGTGAGCGTACGAGTCATCCGAAGGGAGGCGGCGGCATGAGCATGCCGACGCAGGGGTCCGGACTGGACTCCGGGTACCACCCCGCGGGTGCGCCGCACACCGCGGACGAGGTCAGGGGCAGTTCCCTCGGTGAGCTGATGCGTCAGGTCACCGCCGACCTGTCCACCCTGATGCGGCAGGAGGTGGAGCTGGCCAAGGCCGAGATCCGCCAGGAGGGGAAGAAGGCGGGCAAGGCCGCCGGTCTCTTCGGCGGCGCCGGCTTCGGCGGCTACATGGTGGCGCTGTTCCTGTCCATCGCGCTGTGGCAGGCCCTGGACAACGTGCTGGATGCGGGCCTGGCCGCGCTGATCGTCGCCGTGATCTGGGCGGTCATCGCCGCCGTCCTCTACTCCATGGCCAAGAAGAACGCCGAGCGTATTCGCGGCCTCAAGCAGACCAACGACAGCGTGCAGCGCATCCCCGACGCGCTGAAGCCCCACCCGGAGGGAGTCACCCGATGAGCACCGATCCCGACCAGATCCGCCGGGAGATCGAGGCGACCCGCAACAGCCTGAGCTCCGACGTGGACGCGCTGGCGTACAAGGTCAGCCCCGGCCGCATCGTCGACGACCGTAAGCAGCGGGTGCGCAGCGCGCTGCAGAATGTGAGGGAAAAAGTTATGGGTAGCGCTTCCGATCTCGGCCACAGCACCGGCCACGCCGCCCACTCGGTCGGCGACCGCACCTCCTCGGCGGCCTCGACCGTCGGCGACAAGGCCCACTCCGCCGCCTCGACCGTCGGCGACAAGGCCCACTCGGCCGCCTCGACGGTCGGTGACGCCGCCCAGCGGGCGCCGCAGGTGATCCGGCAGAAGTCCGAGGGCAACCCGGTCGCCGCCGGCCTGATCGCCTTCGGCGTCGGCATGCTGGTGTCCTCGCTGATCCCGGCCACCCGCCGGGAGCAGGAGCTGGCCGCCCAGGTCAAGGAGAAGGCCACCGAGCACAGCGGGGTGGTGAAGGAGAAGCTGGGCGAGGTCGCCGGCGAGATCAAGGAGGAGCTGCGCGAGCCCGCGCAGCGGGCCACCGAGTCGGTGAAGTCCACCGCGCAGGACGCCGTCCACGCCGTCAAGGACGACGGCAGGTCGGCCGCCCAGGACGTCAAGGACCAGGCGCAGCAGTCCCGCGAACAGGTGCGGTACTGACCCGGGGCACCTACGTCGTACACCGCACCTCGCGGCCACTCCCGGCTTCCGCCGGGACGTGGCCGCGAGTGGTGTGACGGCTGAATCGCGCTCCTCGTCCGCGCCAGTGCGGGCGCCGGGGATCAGCGCGCGGTGCGGCGGCGGCGGAGGGTGTGTTCGTAGTGGGCGGCGCGGCGTACCCGGCCGTCGGCGTACCGGACGCCGCCGCGCAGGACCCGCCGGGCCAGGGCGAGCCAGGCGCAGGTGCCGCGCTCCAGCAGCCACAGCGGGGCGGCCAGGGCGGTGGTCGGCGGGAAGACCGCGGCGCCACCGGCCCGCCGCCGGCCCCGCTCGGCCAGGGCGACCGTCGCGGCGCCGGCCACGAGCAGCGCACCGGGCCGGCGGGCGGCCAGCGCGGCCAGCACGCCGGGCAGCACCGCCAGCGAGGTGAGCAGCCGCACCGGCTGGGCCAGGTCGTCGTACGCCTGGCGGACCCGCTGGCCCCGGAAGTGCGCCGCGGTCGGTGGCAGCCGGCGTACGTGGAGCCCGGCCGGTGCCGCCTCGGTCCCGCCGTACGCCCGCACCGTGCGGATCAGCTCCAGGTTCTCGAAGAGCACGTCCGGGTCGTAGCCCCCCATGGCGCGGAAGGTGCTCCGGCGCACCGCCAGGGTGCCCGGGTAGTCGGCAGCGAGCGCCCGGTTGAGCAGGGTCCGACCGGTGTCCCACCAGGCGTGCCAGGGCAGCGGGTCGAAGTAGTTCTGCGGCCGGACCAGGTCGGCGGTGTCGAGCAGCCGGTGCACGGCGTGCAGCCCCGGCTCGTCGTACCGGACGTCGTCGTCGGCGATCACCACGTGCTCGTGCCGGGCCATCGCGACGCCGGTGAGCACGCCGCGGACCTTGCCGTTGACCCCGCGTACCGCCGGGTCGGGGGCCGCGTGCCGGAGGACGCCGCGCCACGCGGCGGCGTGCCGGGCGAAGACCTCCGGCGGGGAGCCGTCCACCACGGTCACGTCGACCAGCGCGGCGATCGACCGCAGGTACCCGGTCAGCTCGGCCAGGTCGGCGTCGTCGGACCAGCGCAGCGGCAGGACGTACTCGACGGGGAGCCGATCCGGGCGGACGCCGCGCTGTGGCGCGCGGACCGCGGGCGGGTCCGCCGGCTCGGGCGGGACCGGACCGGCGGCAACGGCCGACGGCTCGGGGGCGGCCACCGGTGGACCGGCGACCGGCCGGCGCCGGGCCGGGGCGCTCACGCCGACTCCGGGCACCGGTACACGGACACGTGCTCCCGGCTGTCGTCGGTGAAGGGGCCGCCGGACCAGTCGACCCACCGGTGTTCCCGGCTCATCCCGGCCAGTCGGGCCATCAGGTCCAGCTCGGCCGGCCAGGCGTAGCGGTGGTTGGCGGGCAGCAGCCGCACCCCGTCGTTGCCGAGTCGGATCTTGGTGGTGGTCATCCGCTGCTCGGCCGGGTGCAACCGGGCCGCCTCCAGCAGCACCGCGTCCTGCGCGACGTGCACCGGGCGCAGCGCCGTGCCGCCCCGGAACGCGCCCGGGTCGGGCACCCAGGCCTCCACCACGAACCGGCCCCCGGGCCGCAGGTGCGCGGCGGCGTTGCGGAAGCAGGCGACCTGGGCGTCCTGGTCGGGCAGCGCGAAGATCGTGTTGAACGCGAGCAGCACCAGGGCGAACTGGCCCGGAACGCGAGCCTGCGTGAAGTCGCCGATGGACACCTCGATCCGCTCGCCGCCCGGCTTTGCCCGCAGCCGGGCGGCCATCTCCGCCGACCCGTCGATCCCGGCCACGGTGAGCCCCCGTTCGCGCAGCGGCAGGGCCAGCCGGCCGGTGCCGATGCCGAACTCGCAGACCGGGCCGCCGTCGGCGAGCGCCGCCAGGCGGTCCACGGCCGCGTCGGGGGAGAGGTGGGCGAACGCCAGGTCGTAGACGTCCGCGGGGATGTGCCGGCCGTACTCGCTCGCGTCGAAGGGCAACGCTGCCTCCCGGGAACGGTGTTCGTGACGGCATGCCCGGAACCCGACCGATCAAACGGGGCGTTTCGACGCGTTCACGTCGGGTAGCGCACCGGGATGCGGGCGCCATCTCCGGGCGCTCGGGCGGAGGAGACGTGATGACCAGCAACGGAACGAGGTGGGCGCTGCTCGGCGCCACCACGGCGACCGCGGTCGGGGTCGGCCGGCTGGTGGCCCGGCGGCGCCGCCGGCACCAGCCGGACCGGCAGGGCGGCTGGTACGTGGTGCGCCGGGGGATCACCGTGGACCGGCCGATGGACGCCGTCATCGGCTTCTGGACCGATCGGGAACGACTGGACCGGGCCCTGGCCGAGTGGGCCACCCTCGAACAGCTCGACGACAACCGCTGGCGCTGCGTCGCCAGCGACCCCGCCGGTGGCGGCACCGAATGGCGGGCCGAGATCACCGTCGACGGTCCCGGCCGGCTCAGCTGGCGGGTCACCGACGGCCCGGTGCCGCAGCAGGGACACGTGGACCTGGCCCCCGCGCCGCAGGACCGGGGCACCGAGATCCGAGCCGAGCTGCGCTACCGCGCCGGCGGCCCACTGGGCCGGCTGCTGGGCCTGGCCCGCGGCGACGAACCCGACCTGGCGCTGCGCGACGCGCTGCGGCGGATCAAGTCGCTGATCGAGGCCGGCCAGGTGATCGACACCCGGCACGACCCCTCCGGGCGCAGCCCCGCACAGGAGGCCGCGACCGACCAGGTCCGCGAGCGGCTGACGACGGGAGGACGGGCGTGAGGGCGCTGTGCTGGGAAGGGGTCGGCAAGCTGGCGGTCCGGGACGTGCCCGAGCCGCGCGTCCGGGCCGAGGGGGACATCATCGTCAAGGTCCGGGCCAGCAGCGTCTGCGGCTCCGATTTGCACCTGATCAACGGCTTCCTGCCGGCGATGCGGGAGGGCGACATCCTCGGCCACGAGTTCATGGGCGAGGTGGTGGAGACCGGGCCGGGCGTGCAACGGCTGCGCGTCGGCGACCGGGTGGTGGTCGGCTCGGTGGTGGCCTGCGGCGGCTGCTGGTACTGCCGCACCGAGCAGTTCTCGCTCTGCGACAACTCCAACCCGCAGCCGGTCGTGCCGGAGAAGCTGTGGGGCCACTCGCCGGCCGGCATCCTCGGCTACTCGCACGCCGCCGGCGGCTACTCCGGCAGCCACGCCGAGTACATCCGGGTGCCGTTCGGCGACGTCGGCGCGTTCAAGGTCCCCGACGGGGTGCCCGACGACGCGGTGGTCTTCGCCTCCGACGCCATGCCCACCGGCTGGATGGCGGCCGACTTCTGCGGTCTCTCCGGCGGCGAGGTGGTGGCGGTCTGGGGTGCTGGCGGGGTGGGCCAGCTGGCCGCCCGCGCCGCCCAGCTGCTCGGCGCCGGGCGGGTCATCGTCATCGACCGGCTGCCGGAGCGGCTCGCCACGGCCGCCGACCGGCTCGGGGTGGAGACCATCAACTACGCCGAGACCGACGTGCTGGAGGCGCTGCGGGAGATGACCGCCGGCCGGGGACCGGACGCCTGCATCGAGGCGGTCGGCATGGAGGCGCACGACGTCGGCCCGGCGTACGCCTACGACAAGGCCAAGCAGAGCGCCCGGCTGAGCACCGACCGGCCCACCTCCGTCCGCCAGGCGATCATGGCCTGCCGCAAGGGCGGCACGGTGAGCATCGTCGGCGTCTACGGCGGGCTGGTCGACAAGTTCCCCCTCGGCGCGGCGATGAACAAGGCCCTGGTGCTGCGGATGGGGCAGATGCACGCCCAGCGCTACATCCCGATGCTGCTGGACCGCCTCGCCGCCGGCGAGATCGACCCCGGCTACCTGGCCACCCACCCGATGTCGTTGGAGGAGGGCGTGCGCGGCTACGAGATCTTCGAGAAGAAGCAGGACGCGTGCCTGCGCAGCGTCCTGCACCCGGCGATGGCCTGACCGACGTCGCGTGCGTCGCGCCGGGCCGGGGCTCAGCCGGTGCGGCGCACGGCGTCGATGACGAAGCCGCTGGGCGGCAGGGTCGGCATCCGGCCCAGGTTCAGGGCCAGGTTCTGCGGTGGCACCTCGTACCGCATGGCGGTGGTCAGCATGGTGACCGCGCGCTTCATCAGCTCGATGGTGATCCACTCGCCGGCGCACCGGTGCCCGCCGAGGTGCTCGCCGCCGCCCTGCGGCACGAAGCCGTACGGGTCGTCGCGCCAGCCGGCGAAGCGTTCCGGGCGGAACCGTTCCGGCTTCGGCCACAGGTCGGGGTGGTGGTTGGTGCCGTACAGGTCGAGCAGCACCCGCCGGCCGCGCGGGAAGTGGTGGCCCTGCCAGTCGAAGGAGCGCCGGACCCGGGCGGCGGCCACCGGGAAGAACGGGTAGTAGCGGCGGACCTCCTGCACGAAGCACTCGGTGGCCTCGTCACCGGCCCGGACCCGCTCCCGCCAGGCCGGGTGGTCGTGCAGGGCCAGGGCGGCGAAGACCACGTACCGGTCGACGGCGACGGTGGGGCGCAGCACGTTGAGCAGCTCCACCGCGGCGACCCGGCGGGGCAGCAGCCGGCCCTGGGCGTCCCGGTGCTCGGCGATCGCCCGCAGCGCGCTGCCCTCCGGCACGGGCAGCGTGCCGACCCGGGCCCGCTCCACCACGTCGCCGGCCCACCGTTCGCCCCGGCGGCGGGCGAGCAGCCCGCGCCAGTGCCGGGGTCCGAGCGCCGCCGGAGCGTCGATCATTCCGTGCAGCTCGTCGGTGCGGCGGGCGACCTGGCTCGAGGCCAGCGGGATGCCCGCCCAGGCGCAGACCGCCCGGGTCAGCATCGGGGCGACCTCGTCGTAGAGGACCACCCGACCGGACTGCTCCCAGACCGGGATGCGGGTGGTCCACTCGTCGGCGAAGAGCTGCCCGAGCTGCCGGACCGCGCCGGGCGTCATGATCGACAAGAGCATGCCCTTGCGGTCGGTGTGCGCCGATCCGTCCAACCCCTGTACGCCGCCCCGACCGGTCAGCGTCCACTGGCCCCGCATGGGCATCGCGCCCTCGCGCTGGAACCGCTCCGGGTCGTAGAAGAGCACCGCCGCCGGCCGGCCGCGCAGGCAGATCGTCCGTTCCAGCAGCAGCCGGGTCTGGAAGATGTCGCTGCCGTAGCGGTCGCAGCGGGAGCCGATGTACCGGTATCCCTCGCGCAGGAACGCCAGGGAGCCCTCCGGGCTGCGGTCGACGGGCGTGGTGACCATCGGACTCTCCTGACGCGGGTGACAGCGGCCGGCCGCACTGGTCGACCGAATTGCGTTACCCAGGTCGGGCCCACTGAATCCCGCCCGGACCGGCGCCGTGGGGGCCGGCGGGGCACCCGGGGGTGTGGGCCAGTCGACGAGCCGTCCGCTGGCCCCTCCCAGGACGCCGGAAACCTGGTTTCCTCGTCACCGGGGCGGCCACGGGTGTGCGGCCGGCGTGACGACGGGGAGGGCCGATGCGGGACAACAGGCCGCCGTACTGGCGGCAGCGGCGGACGCTCGAGGCGTTCGGGAGCGGCCGGTCCGGCGGAGCCGACGGTCCACCGCTGATCACCGTTGCCCGGCGGGCGCCCCGGCCGCCCCGGCGCTTCACCGCCCACCTCGGCTTCGAGGCGGACGGGCCGGAGCAGGCCCGCGACCTCGCCGTCGCGTACGCCGAGGCGTTGAGCCTGCTCCGTCCGGAGCTGGTGCTCGGCGCGGCAGCCCTCTCACCGGCCGACGCCTGGCACCGGGCCGAGCGGCTCTTCTGCGGCGCGCCGGGGCCGGACGGCGAGCGCTGCGCCGACGTGGCCGGTCATCCCGGCTTCCACCACGCCGCGGGCCCCGGTGGCCTCGGCTGGGGCGAGGGTGACGGGTGAGCCGCGGCGGGCCGGCGACCGGCGGTGTCCCGATGGCGGGCGACACCGCCGGGCCGCCGGCCCGACGTCGACCGGGCGTACCCCGGCCCCGCGGCGCGCGGCGCTCAGTCCAGGTCGAACTCGCCGTCCTGCGCGCCCGCGACGAAGGCGTCCCACTCGGCCTGGGTGAAGACCAGCACCGGCCCGTCCGGCTCGGCGGAGTTGCGCATGCCGATCAGGTCGTCGACGAAGGCCACCTCGACCGCGCTGTCGGAGGTGTCGCCCTCGGCTCGCTGCCAGACCGCCCGGGACAGGTCGAAATCGCCCTTGGGATGCTGACCCATTGTTCGTCCTCCATCACCACGCGTCATGGGGAGCCCGTCCGGTTCCCCGTCGGGCAGGATAAGCGGATGCCGAGCCTGACCCGTGTAGAGGCGACCGCGCGTCGCGCGCTGATCACCGTCGAGTCCTACGACGTGGACCTCGACCTGACCGGCGGCGGCGAGCGGTTCCGCTCCACCGCCATCATCCGGTTCCGGGCCACCCCCGGAGCCGACACCTTCGTCGAGGTCAAACCCGCCCGACTGCTCGGGGCGCGCCTCAACGACCGGGACCTCGACCCGGAGGCGCTGGCCGACAACCGGCTGCCGCTGACCGGGCTGGCCGGGGAGAACACGCTGACGGTCACCGCCGAGATGGCGTACTCGAACACCGGCGAGGGGATGCACCGCTTCGTCGACCCGGCCGACGGCGAGATTTACCTCTACGCGATGTCCTTCCTGGACGACGTGCAGCGACTCTTCGCCGCCTTCGACCAGCCCGACCTGAAGGCGCCGGTGACCCTGTCGGTGACCGTCCCGCCGGAGTGGACGGTCGCCGCCAACGGGCAGCTCGCCGCCAACCCCCGGCCGGGGCGCTGGGAGTTCGCCCCGACCGCGCCGCTGGCCACGTACTTCGTCTCGCTGATCGCCGGCCCCTGGCACGTACGCCGCGCCGAGCACGACGGCATCCCGCTCGGTGTCTACTGCCGGCGGTCCCTGGCCGAGCACCTGGACGCCGACATCGACGAGATCCTGACCGTCACCCGGCAGTGCCTCGACCGCTTCCATCAGCTCTTCGCCGAGCGCTACCCGTTCGCCAAGTACGACCAGGCGTTCGTGCCGGAGTTCAACGCCGGCGCGATGGAGAACTCGGGTCTGGTCACCCTCCGCGACGACTACGTCTTCCGGTCGGCGGTCACCGACACCCAGCGGGAGCTGCGGGCCACCACCATCGCCCACGAGATGGCGCACATGTGGTTCGGCGACCTGGTGACCATGCGGTGGTGGGACGACCTGTGGCTCAACGAATCGTTCGCGGAGTACCTGGGCACCCGGGTGACCGCCGAGGCGACCCGCTTCGACCAGGCCTGGACGACCTTCGCGATGCGCCGCAAGGCGTGGGGGTACACCGCCGACCAACGTCCCTCCACCCACCCGGTGGCTCCGCAGGAGGTCCGCGACGCCGCGCAGGGCCTGCTCAACTTCGACGGCATCTCGTACGCCAAGGGCGCCAGCGTGCTCCGGCAGCTGGTCGCCTGGCTGGGCGACGAGGCCTTCCTGGCCGGCCTGAACGCCCACTTCGCCGCCCACCGGTTCGGCAACGCCACCCTGGCCGACCTGCTGGCCAGCCTCAGCTCGGCCAGCGGCCGGGACCTCACCGACTGGGCGGAGCGCTGGCTGCGCCGCCCCCAGGTCAACACGCTGCGGATGGAGACGGCGGTGGACGCCGACGGCCGCTGGGTCGACGCCGCCCTGGTGCAGACCGCCCCGGACGCCCACCCCGTGCTGCGCCCGCACCGGGTCGGCGTGGGCCGGTACGCCCCCGACGGCACGGTGCGCCGCATCGAGGTGGACCTCGACCCGGACACCGACAAGGGCCGCACCGAGCTGACCGCGCTGGTCGGCGAGCCCGCCACCGGCCTGCTGCTGCCCAACGACGGCGACCTGACCTTCGCCAAGATCCGCCTCGACGCCGCCTCCGCCGACGCGGTGCCGCTGGTGCTGCCGGGGCTGCCCGACCCGCTCGCCCGGGCGCTGCTCTGGGGCGAGGCGCTGGACGCCGCCCGGGACGGCGAGCGCCCGGTCGCCGCCGTGGTCGCGCTGATCGCCGCGGCGCTGCCCGCCGAGACCGAGGTGATCATCGCCGAGGACGTGCTCACGCTGAGCCGCGGCCTGATCGACCGCTACCTCGACCCGCTGGCCCGCGACGCCGCGCTGCTGCGGGTCGCCGGGGCGTGCGCCGCGCTGCTCGCCGGGGCGCCGGCCGGCGGCTCGTTGCAGCTCGCCGCAGCGCGGGGTCTGATCGCCGCCAGCACCGACACCGGGCTGCTCGCCGGCTGGCTGGCCGGGGACGGGGTGCCGGAAGGGCTGGCGGTGGACACCGACCTGCGTTGGGCGCTGCTGCTGCGGCTGGTGGTGCTGGGTGCGGCGGGCGAGCCGGAGATCGCCGCGCAGGCGGCCGCCGACCGCAGCGCCACCGGGGCGGAGCGGGCCGCGTGCTGCCGGGCGGCGCTGCCGGACGCCGAGGCCAAGCGGGTCGCCTGGGAGATCGTGACCAGCAGCACGGAACTGTCCAACCGGCTGGTCGAGGCGACCGCCGAGGGCTTCTGGCAGCCGGAGCAGGCCGAGCTGACCGCGCCGTACGTCGAGCGGTACTTCGCCGACATGCCGGCGGCCGCGCGGCTGCGTACCGCCTGGACGGCCGACCGGGTGACCACCCTGGCGTTCCCCCGGTACGCCGTGGCGCAGCCCACCCGGGAGCTGGCCGCGGCGCTGCTCGCCCGCGACGACCTGACGCCCGGGCTGCGCCGCTGGGTCACCGACCTGGACGATGACCTGCGCCGCGCGCTGGTCGCGCGGACGGCGGTGGCCGCCGCGTCCGCCTGAGTCGGGCCGGAGGTTGGGACGGTCCGGCGGCCCCGACGGGCCGCCGGCCGTCCCCGGCCTACGATCGTCGGGTGGAGGAAGACATCCGGCGGATCGGCATCATGGGCGGCACCTTCGACCCGATCCACCACGGGCACCTGGTGGCGGCGAGCGAGGTGGCCGACCGGTTCGGCCTGGACGAGGTGGTCTTCGTCCCGACCGGTCAGCCGTGGCAGAAGGTGGACGAGCCGGTCAGCCCCGCCGAGGACCGCTACCTGATGACGGTGATCGCCACCGCCTCCAACCCCCGCTTCCAGGTCAGCCGGGTGGACATCGACCGCAGT
Organism: Micromonospora sp. U56; assembly: GCF_018070095.1. NCBI lineage: Bacteria > Bacillati > Actinomycetota > Actinomycetes > Micromonosporales > Micromonosporaceae > Micromonospora > Micromonospora sp. U56. The sequence goes on along the minus strand of NZ_JAGPYL010000067.1, from coordinate 13,132 downwards.
GGCCCCACCTACACCGTCGACACCCTGCGCGACCTGCACGCCGAGTACGGCCCGAAGGTGCAGCTCTACTTCATCACCGGCGCGGACGCGCTGGAGAAGATCCTCTCCTGGAAGGACCTGGACGAGATCTTCGAGCTGGCCCACTTCATCGGCGTGACCCGCCCCGGGTTCGAGCTCACCGACAAGCACCTGCCCGCCGACACGGTGAGCCTGGTGCAGGTCCCGGCGATGGCGATCTCCTCCACCGACTGCCGCCAGCGGGTGGCCCGGGGGGAGCCGGTCTGGTACCTGCTGCCGGACGGTGTGGTGCAGTACATCGCGAAACGCCGGCTCTACCAGCAGTGAACTGGCCTGGTATGTGAGCATCTGTCCGGATAATCGACTAGAACTGACAAGTCGTCGCGCACCCGGGTATGAGACGCTTGGAGGGTCGTACGGTTGATCGAAGGAGAACGGTGACAGTTTCCGAACGCGCTCACGAGCTGGCGATGGCCGCCGCCCAGGCCGCGGCCGACAAGAAGGCGCAGGACATCGTCATCATCGACGTGGGCGACCAGCTCGCCATCACCGACGCGTTCGTCCTCGCCGCGGCCCCCAACGAGCGTCAGGTGCTGGCCATCGTCGACGCCATCGAGGAGCGGCTGCTCGAGCTGCCGGAGAAGGCCAAGCCGGTGCGCCGCGAGGGCGAGCGGGGCGGCCGCTGGGTGCTGCTCGACTACGTCGACATCGTCGTGCACGTGCAGCACACCGAGGAGCGCGAGTTCTACGCCCTCGACCGGCTGTGGAAGGACTGCCCCCAGATCCCGTTCGTGGATCGGGACCTGGTCGAGGCGGACGCCTCCGCCGGCACCTCCACCGCGGAATGACCCGCCTGATCGTCTGGCGGCACGGCAACACCGACTGGAACGCCACCAGCCGCGTCCAGGGGCAGACCGACGTGGCGCTGAACGACCTGGGCCGCGAGCAGGCCCGCGCCGCCGCGCCGCTGCTCGCGGCCCTGCGTCCGGACGCCATCGTCGCCTCCGACCTCAGCCGGGCCGCGGACACCGCCGCCGCCCTCGCGGCGGTCACCGGCCTTCCGGTACGCACCGACGTCCGGCTGCGCGAGCGGTACTTCGGCCGCTGGCAGGGGCTGGCCCTGACCGAGGTCGCCGAGCGCTTCCCGGACGAGTACGCCCGCTGGCGGGCCGGCGCCCCGGACCCGGGCGCCGAGATCGAGACCCTCGACGACCTGGGCAAGCGGATCGGCGCCGCCTTCCAGGACGCCGCCGACCTCGTCCCCGGTGGCACCGTCGTGGTCACCACCCACGGGGGCGGGGCCCGGCAGGGCTGTGGCTACCTGCTCGGCTGGGACCACGCGGTCCTGCGGACCGTGGGCTCCCTGCAGAACTGCCACTGGACCGAGCTGCGGTACGACGACGGCGTGAAGCGGCGCACGGTCCCGGGCTGGCACCTGCGCGCCCACAATGTCGGGCTGATCACCCGGCCGGCACCCGGCGAACCGGTCTGAGTCATCCGGCCCGGGCACGCTGGCGCGACATCGGCTAGCGTGCCGGGCATGCCCGTCGCGGTCGTCACCGACTCCACCGCCTACCTCCCGCCCGAGCTGGTGCAAGCGCACCGGCTCACCGTGGTGCCCCTGACCGTCGTGCTCAACGGGGCGGAGGGGCTGGAGGGGATCGAGACCTTCCCCGCCGACGCCACCCGGGTGCTCGGCGGCCGGCGGGTCTCGGTCAGCACCTCCCGCCCGGCCCCCGAGCAGTTCGCGCGGACGTACCGGGAACTGCTCGACGCCGGCGCGGACGGCGTCGTGTCGGTACACCTGTCGGCGGAACTCTCCGGCACCGTCGAGGCGGCCCGGCTGGCCGCCGCCGAGCTGGGCGACCGGGTCGAGGTGGTCGACAGCCGCGCCACCGGCATGGGCCTGGGCTTCCCGGTGCTCGCCGCCGCCACGGCCGCCGCGACCGGCGCCGACCTTCCCGGGGTACGGCAGGCCGCCCAGGACACCGTCGGCCGCACCACCATCTACTTCTACGTCGACACGCTGGAGTTCCTCCGCCGGGGCGGCCGGATCAACGCGGCCGAGGCCCTGCTCGGCACCGCCCTCTCGGTCAAGCCGATCATGCACATGCCGGACGGCGCGATCGTGGTCCGGGACAAGGTGCGCACCGCCAGCCGGGGCGTGGCCCGCCTGGTCGACCTGGCCGTCGAGGCGGCCGGCGACGCCGACGTGGACCTCGGGGTGCACCACCTCGCCGCGCCGCAGCGGGCCGAGCAGCTCCTGGCGGCGCTCACCGAGCGGCTCGGCGACCGGCTGCACGACACGTACGTCTCCGAGGCCGGCGCGGTGGTCGCCGCCCACGCCGGGCCGGGTCTGGCCAGCGTGGTCGTGCACCGCCGGCCCTGATCTCGGGTGTGTGGACGATGTCGTACGTGGTGACCGGCGGTGGCCGTGGTGTCGGCCGCGCCGTGACGGAACGGCTGCTCGACACCGGTGGCACGGTGGTGGTCGTCGAGCGGGACCCGGACGCGCTGGCGTGGCTGCCGGCGCATCCCGCCGCCGACCGGTTGGTGCCGGTGCTCGGCGACGCGGCGGACGAGCAGGTCGCCGGGCACGCCGCCGACCTGGCCGAGCGGGCCGCGCCGCTGGCCGGCTGGGTCAACAACGCGGCGGTGTTCCGGGACGCCTCGGTGCACTCCGCGCCGCCGGCGCAGGTGTGGGACCTCATCGGACTCAACGTGCGCCCGGCCCTGGTCGGCGCGGCGACGGCGGTACGCCGGTTCCTCGCCGCCGGCACCGGAGGCGCGATCGTCAACGTCTCGTCCCACCAGGCCCGCCGGCCGGTGCCGGGCTGCCTGCCGTACGCCACCGCCAAGGCGGCCGTCGAGGGGCTGACCCGGGCGCTGGCCGTGGAGTACGGGCCCCGGGGAGTGCGCACGAACGCCGTCGCGCTCGGGTCGATCCACACCGAGCGGCACGCCGCGTTCCTGGCCGAACGGGAGCCCGCTGAGGTGGAGTGGATCGAGGCGGAGCTGGCCTGGCTGCACCCGGTCGGCCGGACCGGTCGCGTCGAGGAGGTGGCGGAGGCGGTGGCGTTCCTGCTCTCGGCGACGTTTGTGAACGGGGTGACTTTGCCGGTCGACGGGGGACGGGCGGTGCTGGGGCTGGACCCGGAGGCCCCCTGATCGCCGGCGGCTGTTCGTTACAGGTGTAGATGCAACCTAAGGAACGTCTCGTAACTCGCGCAGGTTGGGCGAGGCGATCAGTGCTCGACGGCTGCTGTGCGTTGCTGGACGAACTCGACCCGAGAGGCGACATCGCTGCGGGGCAGGGTGCTGAGCTCGTAGCCATGGTGGGTGTAGGCGGCAACCATGGCCTCGTGGGTTCGCATGGCTTCGGCAAAGTCTTGGTGTCGTTCGCTGTCGGTGGTGTAGATCTGCGGCCAGGGCGGGGCGATGAAAACCCGCTGGTGGTAGCGGAACAGCTGCGCTGCGGCTGTCACGTGCGCCGGAACGGGTTGGCCGAGCAGGAGGTAATAGCCGACCAGGTCCGGGATCCCCCGGTCGAAGAAGACGGGTCCGGCATGCTGGCTGGCTTGGCGGTAGGAGCGGATCTCCCAACTGAGCATGATCTCGGCGAACAGTCGTGAGTCCCCGTTGTGCAGCGCCTGACCGCCGATCGACATCTGGTCCTGGATGATCTGTCGTCCCGCTTCGTCGACGCAGGCGTATCCGGCACGCCGAAAGCTGTCAATCAGCGTGGTCTTGCCGGCTCCGGGTCCGCCGGTGATGACGATGAACTGGCTGTTCACTTCGTCCTCTCTGAGGGGCATCTCGTGACTTGGATGAGGGCTTTGCCCGGCACCGGACCGGCGGTCAATGCCGCTGTTGCGGTAGACGATCGTGTCCCTGCGGTTGCCGGGTTCCGGGTCGCCGACGCCGATGACTCAGGCGGGTGCGGGCGTCGATGGCGACCTGCAGGTTGGTCGAGTACCGGTAGTTCTTACTCTTGACGGCCAGGCGGTGATCGCGGCTGGGGATCATGCTGCCGTCGACGATGGGATCTGGTCGACCGGCCGCCGGCGCACCGGCGCGAGGGCGAGCAGCGGGCCGAGCGTGTCGATGACCCGATGCGCTGCGGAGTGCGACACCCCGAACAGCGGCCCGATCTGCCGCATGGTCAGGTTTGTCCGCCAGTAGGTGGCCATCAGCAGCACCCGGTCGGCGAGGCCCAGGGCCAACTGAGGACCCGGCCGCCGTCGGAGATGTCGTCACCCCACGCACGGCGACCAGGCGGACCAGCTTGCGGAACTGGCCGGGCTGCAGCCCCGTGAACGGGAAGACCAATTCAGGGTCAGCTGCGGTGATCACTTGCACCCAGCATCTTGACCGAAGTCCTCAACCGACAGACGCCGGGGTTGCGAGACATCCCTTAGTCAGGCTCGGCGACGAAGACGCCTTGACCCTGTTGCCCGTAAATGAGGTTCCGCTCATGCAGTTCTTTGACAGCGCGGTACGCGGTTGACCGGGCGACGTTGTAAATCTCGCCGATCTCGGAAACCGATGGCAGTTGTTGCCCAGGCCCGTACTCGCCAGAACGAATCTTGGCCTCGATGTCATCGGCGACCCGCCGATAGTGCGGTGGTCTGGTTGGCATGATCGGCTCTCCTGGACTTCAGCGGAGATCATTTTTCCAGCCCGAAGATGATCAGGACAAGCGGACAACCCGGCAAAGTGAGCACAGTGAAAACTTGACTACAGTGAGACAGTGGCTACAGTGAGACAGTGTCCGGATGCTCCTGGGCTTCAGCAATCCGAGGTATCCGGGCCGTCCGCTCTGGGGAGCACGACGCACGGACTCTGCCCCCAGGGCGGACCTTCATCGTGAGTTGACGGAAGGTGCCCGGCGTGCCGATGGATGACGGCGACATCACTTCCGCAGATGAGCTGTTCGCGATGATGAGGATCATCGACGCTCACTGGAGCCGGGCACTTGACCAGCCATGGCGAGCAGGGGGATGCCTTGAGTGCCGGGATAGGGACAAATGTCGTCAGCTTGATTGGGCTCTAGGCGTTATGGCGGATATCGCTTCCGTCATGTTCCAGAAGTAGATGGCCAGCCGAGCCGTCCGGGTGACGTAGCACGGCGGCGCATGATCAGGCGACTGTCCACAGGGCGATCCCTCGTCCACAGGCGCTGACCGTCGGCCGCTGGCACCTGCCCTTCCCTGCCTAGCCTCGCCTCGTGTCACACGACGAGGAGACGATGGTGCGGCAGCGGCTGTTCCGGCTGGTCGGGGCAACGTCGTCGGAGGGGGAAGGCCCGCGCCTCCGGCGGACCACGCCAGGACACACCGAGCAGGCGCCGGCACCCCGGTCTGGGCCGTTCAATGAGCCGCCGCATGCCTTCCGGCCTGGGCGCTTCGCCGATTCGGCCGCGCCGCCGTCCCAGCCCGGGCGCTCGCGAGATTCCGCTCCGCTGACATCTACCGCCTGGGCATTGGACGGGGAGGCCGACGACGGGATGCCGCTACCCGACGAGGACGTTCCCACCGTCGCCCCGGCGTCGCGGCTCCCCGTCCCCGGTGCCTTCGATCCCGGTCGCCGCGGTGTGCGGGCGCTGGCCGCCGTCGCGGTGGTCGTGGTGCTCGGGGCCGGCTTCTGGGCCTGGCGGTCCCGCCCACAGGCCGAACCGGTGCGCCCGGTGGCGTCGGTTTCCGCACCCGAGGTGTCCACCGCCCCCGAGGCGACCGCGACCGGTTCCGGCGAGCTGGTCGTCGCGGTCGCTGGCAAGGTACGCCGCCCCGGACTGGTGCGGGTGCCGGCCGGCGCGCGGGTCGCCGACGCGGTGCAGGCGGCCGGCGGTGCGCTCCCCGGCGTGGACGTGGCCCTGCTCAACCCGGCCCGCAAGGTGGCCGACGGGGAGCTGATCCTGGTCGGGGTCGCCGCGCCGCCCGGCCAGCCCGGCGCCGCCGCGCCCCCGGCCGCCGGTGACCCGGGCGTCCCGGGCGGCCTGGTCAACCTCAACACCGCGACGCTGGCGCAGCTCGACGGGCTGCCCGGGGTCGGTCCGGTGCTCGCCCAGCGCATCCTGACCCACCGCGACCAGCACGGGGGGTTCCGCTCGGTCGGCGACCTGCGCCAGGTCGAGGGCATCGGCGACGCCCGCTACGAACAGCTCAAGGACCTGGTGACGGTGTGAGGCCGGGGCCGAAGCGGGTTCGTGGACCTGCGCACGGGAAGGTGGCAGCGGCTGGACCGGTCCGTCCGGGCGGGACGGTGTCCGGTGTGGCCGGCGGTCGGCCGGAGCGGTTCGGCGGGTCGGCCCTCGGGGTGGAGTCATCCGGCGAGCCGCCGGACCTGCGGCTCGCCGGCCTGGCGGTGGCGGCGTGGCTGGCCGCGCTGGCCTGCCTGCACCTCACCGCGCCGACGGCCGCGCTGCTCGCCGCCACCGCCGCTGGTCTCGCCGGCCTGGTCACCGCCCATCTGCTCGGCGTGCTCGGCCGTCCGGCCGGGCCCGTCCGCCGGTACGGCTGGATCGCCGTCGCGGTGCTGATCGGGGTGGTCTGCGGCGCCAGCGCCACCGCCGCCCGCCTGCACGTCCGCGACGCCGCCCCGCTGCGCGCCCTGGTTGACGACCGGGTCCGCGTCACCGCCGAGCTGGTGCTCCGCGACGATCCCCGCCCGATCCGCGGCGCTCCCGGTCGGCCGGCGACGCTGCTGGTGGCCACCGAACTGATCCGCCTCACCGACCCCGACGGCCGGCGGGTCAGCGCCCCGGTACGGGTACTGGTGCTGGCCACCGACCCGGCCTGGCGCGGGCGGCTGCCGGGGCAGCGGCTCACCGCCGAGGGACGGCTGACCGCGCCGCGCGGGGGAGACCTGACCGCCGCCGTGCTGATCGTGCCGGGCCCGCCGGTGGCGCACGGTCCACCGCCGTGGCTCCAGCGGGCCGCCGGTATGCTCCGCGCCGGCCTGCAACGGGCCTGCGCCCCGCTCCCGGACGACCAGGGCGGGCTGCTTCCCGGGCTGGTGGTGGGGGACACCAGCCGACTGCCGCCCACCGTCGAGGAGGACTTCCGGGCCACCGGGATGACACACCTCAACGCCGTCTCTGGCTCCAACGTGGCGATCGTGGTGGGTGCGGTACTGCTCCTGGTCCGCTGGGCGCGGGCCGGCCCGGGCGTGGCGGCCGTGCTCTGCGGGCTGGCCCTGGTCGGCTTCGTGATCCTGGTCCGCCCCTCGCCGAGCGTGGTACGGGCCGCGACCATGGGGGCGATCGGGCTGGCGGCGCTGGCCGCCGGGCGGCCTCGGGCGGCGCTGCCCGCGCTGAGCGCCGCCGTGACTGTCCTGGTCCTGGTGGACCCCGAACTGGCCGGGGACGCCGGCTTCGCGCTGTCCGTGCTGGCCACCGGAGGACTGCTGCTGCTGGCGCCGAGGTGGCGGGACGCGCTGCGGCGCCGGGGCGTACCGGCGGGGCTGGCCGAGGCGCTGGCCGTCCCGGCGGCGGCGCAGCTCGCCTGCGGGCCGGTGGTGGCCGGCATCTCCGGCACGGTCAGCCTGGTCGCGGTGCCGGCGAACCTGCTGGCGGTGCCCGCCATCGCGCCCGCCACGGTGCTCGGGGTGCTGGCCGCCGCCGTCTCGCCGGTGTGGCCGGCCGGCGCGGAGTTCGCCGCCTGGCTGGCGAGCTGGCCGGCCTGGTGGCTGGTGACCGTCGCCCGGGTCGGCGCGCGGTTGCCGGCGGGCACGGTGCCCTGGCCCGGCGGGGTGCCGGGTGCGCTGCTGCTGGCAGCTTTGACCGTGGCGCTGCTGCTCGCCGCCCGGCGGCCGGTGGTGCGCCGGCTGGTGGCGGTCGGCACCGCCGCGGTGGTCCTCGGCACCCTGCCCGTCCGGATCCTCGCCAGCGGGTGGCCGCCGGCCGGCTGGGTGATCGTCGGCTGCGCGGTGGGCCAGGGCGACGCGCTGGTGCTGCCGGTGGCGGCCGGTCGGGCCGTGGTGGTCGACGCCGGCCCGGAACCGTCCGCCGTGGACGGCTGCCTGCGCCGACTCGGCGTACGGGAGGTGTCGCTGCTGGTGGTGAGCCACTTCCACGCCGACCACGTGGGCGGTGTCGCCGGGGTCTTCCGGGGGCGGCGCGTGGTCGAGGTGCGTACTCCGGGGCTCGCCGAGCCGGCGGCCGGGCGGGACCTCGTAGCGGCGGCCGGCGCTGTTGTTCTCCGGGCCACCGAGGCGGGTTGGTCGTACCGGGCGGGCGGGGTGGAGCTGGTCGCATTGGGTCCGCCGTACCCGCTGCACGGCACCCGGTCCGACCCGAACAACAACTCCCTGGTGCTGCGCGCCACCGTGGCGGGGATACGCATCCTGCTCGCCGGGGACGCCGAGACCGAGGAGCAGCGCGCTCTGCTGGACCGGGTGCCGCCCGACGGCCTGCGGGCCGAGGTGCTCAAGGTCGCTCACCACGGCAGCGCGTACCAGGATCCGGCGTTCCTCGACGCGGTCCGGCCCGCCGTCGCGGTGGTCGAGGTCGGCGTCGACAACGACTACGGGCACCCCAGCCCGTCGCTGCTGGCCCGGCTGACCCGGGGCGGCGTCCGGGTGCTGCGGACCGACACCGACGGGGACGTGGCGGTGGTGACCGGCCGGCAGGGCCTGGCGGTGGTGACGCGGGGCGTCGCGCCGGGACGCCGGTGACCGGGTCGAGGGCGGTCGCCGGATCGAGGCGCATTGTGAGGGTGGGCCCGCATTAACGTAAATGTCTGGATTTGCGCTGAGTGCGGGGTCCGCCGTCACAGCCGCCAGTGACCAGGCACGATCCCCCGGTGGACCGTGCCAAGATGGGCGGCGTGACCGCCGCCAGCCTGCCTCCCATTCTGCTCGTCCTCGGCGACGAGGAACTGCTCGCCACGCGCGCGGTGACGGAAGCGGTGGCAAAGGTCCGCAGCGTCGACCCCGACGTGGACGTCCGGGAGTACCAGGCCGGGTCGCTGACGGTCGGCGAGATCGCCGAGATGCTCAGCCCCTCGCTCTTCGGCGGGCGGCGGGTGCTGGTGCTCCGGTCCGGCCAGGACGCCCGGAAGGATCTCGCGACCGCGCTGCTCGCGTACGCGAAGAACCCCGACCCGGACGTCCAACTGGTGGTGCTGCACCTGGGCGGGGCGAAGGGCAAGGCGTTCGCCGACGGGCTGAAGGCGGCCGGCGCCACCGTGGTCCCCGCGATGAAGCTCAAGGGGCACCGGGAGCGGGTGGCGTTCGTCCGGGACGAGATCCGCCGCAGCGGCGGGAAGTGCACCGAGGACGCCGCCGAGGCGTTGATCGCCGCCGTCGGCGGGGACCTGCGGGACCTGGCCGCCGCCTGCTCCCAGCTGCTCGCCGACACCGACGGGCGGATCGGCGCCGACACGGTGGCCCGGTACTACCGGGGCCGGGTCGAGGTGACCGGCTTCACGGTCGCCGACGCGACCATGATCGGCGACGTCCCGGGGGCGCTGGAGGCGCTGCGCTGGGCCCTGCACGTCGGGGTCGACCCGGTGCCGATCGCCGACGCCCTCGCCGACGGGGTGCGCACCGTGGCCCGGGTCGCCGCCGCCGGCCGGGGCGACCCTTACCAGCTCGCCAGCACCCTCGGCATGCCCGCCTGGAAGATCAAGAACGCGCAGCAACGGGCCCGGGGCTGGACCCCGGAGGGCCTGGTCGAGGCGATGCGGGCCGCCGCCGAGTGCAACGCGGCGGTCAAGGGCGGCGCGGACGACCGGGCGTACGCGCTGGAGAAGGCGGTCTTCTCCGTCGCGGCCGCCCGGCGGGGCGGCGCCCGGTGACCGGCCCCACCCGGACGGCGTGGAGCACCGTGCCCGGCGAGGACGAGCGGTACCGCCCGCTCTACGCCCGGGCGCTCGGACTGCGCGTCGTCAACCCGGGTGGGGTGCTCTGCTTCCTCTTCTTCGAAGGCGCGGTGGCGCTCGCCGTGCTGCTCGCCCTGGCCGAACTGGTGAGTTGGTGGGCGGTGGTGGTGCTGCCCGCCGCCGTGGCCCTGATGGTCAAGCTCAACGACATGGTGGCCGAGCGGGTCGTCCGCTCGGCGGCGCTCGTGCCGGAGCAGGAACGGGACCGGTTCCGGCGGCAGATGGAGCCGGTCGTCGGGCGGGCGCGGGTGCCTCGGACCCTGCCCGGCATGGTGGTCGCCGCCGAGCCGCCCGGTGCTCCCGCCTGGCGACGCGGCACGTCGGACCGGCCGTGGGGAGCGCGCGGACCCGCTGGCCCGACCGGCGATTCCGTCGACCGGTCCTGACCCGCCCGCGGTCGCCCGCGACCGTGATCGACTCCGGCGGGTGGGCGACATGGCGGTGTCGCAATGGTGCGGATGCCGCCAGGTCGGCGGAACGGAGTCGACCATGCGATCATCGACGGCCAGGGCGCGTGAGGGTGCCGGAGGGCGGACAGCCTGAAGCCCCGGGCGTCGCCCGGGGCTTCAGGTCAGGTCTGAGGTCGCTCGGTCAGGCCGAGAGCGAGCCGACGCGCTTCGCGATCGCCGACTTCCGGTTCGCCGCCTGGTTGGCGTGGATGACGCCCTTGCTGGCGGCCTGGTCCAGCTTGCGGGCCGCGTCACGCATGAGAACGGTGGCCTTCTCGGCGTCACCGGCCTCCGCAGCCTCGTTGAACTTCCGGATGGCGGTCTTCAGCGACGACTTGACCGACTTGTTACGCAGCCGGCGCTTCTCGTTCTGCCGGTTGCGCTTGATCTGGGACTTGATGTTCGCCACGCGACAGCCTCGTCTTGATAGCTCGGTTTGGTCTGCTTCTGCGCGCGACAAGCAGGCGTCATCGCTGCGCGAAGAGCCAGGTTACCAGGTCGGTCGGGACGAGCCAAAACGACTCAGCTCCAGCCCCGCCGGACGGCCAGCCAGCGCAGCGCCTGCTCCCCGCTGAACCGCTGGTGCGCGCCCAGGTGCGGGGAGACCGCCGGTGCGGGGTGCGGGACGGGTGGGGCCGGTGGTGGGCCCGCGGCGGCGGAGGTGAGGTAGTAGCCGGCCAGTGCGGCCAGCGTCACGTCGAGGGCGTCCGGCGGGGCGCCGACCGTGGCCGGATGGCCGGCGAAGATCGCGTCCACGGGCAGCCCGTCGGCGTACCCGGTGATCAGCAGGCCGGCCAGGTCGAACCAGGCGGGGCCGTGGCAGATCCAGTTCCAGTCGCAGAACCAGGCCCGCCCGCCGGCGTCGAGCAGCACGTTGTCCACCCGCAGGTCGCCGTGGACCAGGCCGCGGCCGGCGGCGTACCCGGGCAGCCGGGACTCCAGCGCGACCAGCTCGGGCAGGCGGCCGTGCGCGGCGGCCGGCATCGGCGGCACCGGTTCGCGCCCGGCGGCCACCTCGCCCCACCACAGGATGTCGTCGCGGGCCAGGTCGGCCAGGCGGGGCAGGCCGAGGGCGACCAGTTCGGCGGGCGGGTCGGCCAGCGCGGCGGCCAGCTCGGCGTACCCGGCGAGGACGGCGTCCAGCTCGGTCCGGTCCCAGGGCAGCCGGGGCGTGCGGCCGTCGACGGCGTCCAGGGCGAGCGCGTACCAGCCGAACGCGGTCAGCGCCCAGCGTGGGCGGGGCACCGGCAGGCCGCCCGGGAGCCGGGCGAGGACCGCCGCCTCCCGGGCGTACCAGTCGGCCAGGTGCCGCTGGTGGGTCAGGTCGGCGGCCTTGACGAAGATCCGGCCGCCGTCCGCGCCCGTCAGCAGGGCGGCGAACCCGCCGGTGAAGCCCGCTGTCGCGGTACGCGCCGACACCACCGGCGCGCCGAGCCGGTCCGCCACCGCGGCGCGCAGCCCGGCGGGCAGCGCCGACCAGTCCGGCCGGACGGCGGTGGCGTGGTACGGCACCGGGAGCGCGGGCACGCCCACCATGCTGCCCTGCCGGTGCGCCCCCGCCCAGCCGCGTGGTCCGTCCCGGCTTGCTGTCGTACCGCGCTGGCAGCATCCGCCCCGTGCGCATGGACGAGTTCTGGGCGTTGATCGAGCGGTCCGCCGCCGTCACCGCCAGCGGAGACGAGCGGCTGGCCTGGCTCACCGACCGCCTGGCCGAGCGGCCCGCCGGCGAGGCGGTGGACTTCGCCGTCCGGCTCGACGAGCTGCGGGGCCGGGTCGACACCTGGCGGCACTGGGGCGCGGCGCTGCTGATCTGCGGCGGCCTCTGCTCCGACGACGGCTTCCACTACTTCCAGGCCTGGCTGGTCGGGCTCGGCCGGGCGGCCTTCGAGCGGGTCGCCGACGACCCGGACGCGCTCGCCGACGTCCCGCAGGTGCGTCGCCTCGCCGGCCGGCACCCGCGCGAGTGGGCGGAGCACGAGTGGCCCGAGTGGGAGTGCCTGGACTACGTCGCGGACGAGGCGTTTGAGCGGGTCACCGGCGAGGAGGAGGGCCTGGACGAGGCCGTCGAGGCCCGGGGGCGGGAGCTGAGCTGTTCGCCCGACCCGGTCGACGAGCGGTGGGATCTCGGCGACGGGGCCGAACTGGCCCGCCGGTACCCGCGACTCGCCGCCATGTTCCCGCTGCCGGATCGCGGCCGGGAGCTGGTCTGGGAGACTGCCAGACCATGAGGACCGACGACTTCTGGCAGCTGATCGATGAGGCGCGGGCCGGCGGCGGGGGAGAGGGCGACGCGGTCGCCGCCCGCGCGGTCGCCCTGCTGGCCGAGCGGGACCCGGAGGACATCGTCGGGTACGCGCGCCACCAGCAGCGGGTGCTGTCCGCCTCCTACCGGGTCGACCTCTGGGGCGCGGCCTACCTGATCAACGGGGGCGCCTCGGACGACGGTTTCGAGTACTTCCGGGGCTGGCTGATGACCCAGGGCCGGGCGGTGTTCGCCCGGGCGGTGAGCGACCCGGACTCCCTGGCGGAGCTGCCCCGGGTGCGGGCCGCCGCGCTCAGCGGCGAGGAGTTCGAGTGCGAGGACATGCTCACGGTGCCGTGGGAGGCGTACCGGAAGGCGACCGCGACCGAACTGCCAGCGGAGCGGGACCCGGTCGCGGTGCCCGACCTCAACGACTTCTGGGACTTCGACGACGAGGACGAGGCCCGGCGCCGGCTGCCCCGGCTGGCGGCGCTCTTCGTCGAGCCGCCGGAGGAGTGACCCGCCTGGCCCCCCGCCCCACC
>NZ_JAGPYL010000066.1:0-36784 GCF_018070095.1 Micromonospora sp. U56 | reverse complement strand
GCACCCGTCCGCGACGATCCGCAGCTCGCTCCGGGACGGGCCGGTCAGCGTCAACCCGGTCAACCGCACCGGGCGGTCCGCGCGGTTGCCGACGGCCACCACCTGCTCGCGCGACTCCGCGTTGAGTTCCAGCTCGCCGAAGGGCACCTGGGCCGGCAGCTCGACCGGGGTGGGCGTGGGCAGCGCCCGCGAACCGCCGGCGGCCAGCACCGCCGCCAGGGCGACGAGCAGCCCGAGCGAGCGGGCCAGCGCGTGCCGGCGTACCCGTGACGGCCGACGCGTGACGGTGGCCGACAGCGCCACGGCGGCCCGGCGACGCTCGGACAGCGACAGGGGCGCGGCCTCGCCGGCGGCGGGCTGCGGCGGCCACGGCCCGGCGGGATCACCGCCCGGGCCGCCGAGGACGAACGGGCTCGCCGGCAGGCCCGCCGCCACCTGCGCCACCCGCAGCTCCTCGGCGAACGCGGCGGCCGTGGCGGGCCGCCGCGCCGGATCCTTGGCCAGCGCGCGCTCCAACGCCGCACACACCCCGTCGGGTACGCCGAGCGGGCGCAGGTCCGGCACCGGATCGACGGCGATCCGGCGCAGCAGGGAGTCCACCGACTCCCCGTCGGCGGGCGCGAAGGGCGGGGCGCCGCGGATCCAGTGCAGCACGGTCGAGGCGAGCGCGTAGACGTCGGCGGCCACCGACGGGGGCTCGCCGCGCAGCACCTCCGGCGCGGCGTGCAGCACGCTCGCGGTCACCCTGCCGTCCGCGCCGGTCGGGCGGGCCGAGCGGGGCCGGGCCTGCCCGAAGTCGGCCAGCTTCGGCTCGCCGTACGCGGAGATCAGGATGTTCTCGGGTTTGACGTCGCGGTGCAGCACGCCCGCGCGGTGCGCGGTCTCCAGCGCGCCGGCCACCGCGATGCCGCCGGCGACCGCCTCGCGCCAGTCGCCGGCCGCGCCGTCGCGCAGCCGGTCACCCAGCGAGCCGCCCTCCTCGTACGCCATCAGCAGGTACGGATTGCCGGCGGCGGTGCGGCCGGCCTGGTGCAGCGTGACGATGTGCGGGTGGTCGGAGAGCCGGCCCAGCATCCGCAGCTCCCGCTCGAAGCGGGCGCGGGACGGGCCGTGCCAGTCGGCGGCGAGCACCTTGACCGCCACCGAGCGGGCGAAGTCGGGCTGCCAGGCCCGGTAGACGACGCCGAAGCCGCCCCGCCCCACCTCGACGGCGTCGGTGCAGCCGTCGACCCCGAGGGCGGCGCCCGGGCCGTGCGTCACCGACTGCTCGCTGTGGACCATCGCCGCTGAATGCTACCGATGGGTCGCCAACGCGGTGTCGGCCGTTCGCACTGCAGGACATCTCCCGTGGTGGGGAGCCCCCGCTGCGGCGCGGGACGCCAGGACGGGCCCGCCGGCTGTCTCCGGCGGGCCGCGTCGTGGCTCAGCGGTCAGCAGACGGTGCTGGTCGAACCACCCGTGCTGTTGAGGTAGCCCGTCACGTGGGTGCAGTACGACGCCGTGTTGGCGGGCGCGCCCCACAGTTCGGCGCGGGTGGTGTTGCTCAGCCGGCCCACGCCGTAGTCGCTGCCGCTGTCCGACTCGTTGATCACGTGGACGTAGAGGTCCCAGTTGGAGTGGGTGTTGCGGTACTGCTCCCAGACGTAGATGTAGGCGTAGTTGTAGCCGCAGCCGTAGTACTGCTTGACCGAGGCCGCCTGCATGCCACCGACCGTCAGCACCCGGGTGGTGCCGATCTGGCGGACGCTGGAGCAGCTCGACGGCGTGCTGGCCAGCGCCGGCGACGCGTCGACCAGCGCGACGGCGCCGGCGGCGAGGACCGCGCCCGTGACGGCGAGGAAACGGCGGAGGATCGACATGAGACCTGCTCTCTCTGGTGATCTTTTCGCCGTTGAGAAAACCAGGGGCCGGGCACCGCCGACAGGTGACGAAGCGGCGACCATTTTCTCCCCCACCGCGCCGCTCTGCTTGACATCCGACCCGATACTCCGGCCATGGACGACCGCTACCGGCAGTTGCCGCCCCGGATCGAGCCGCGCTACGAGACCCAGCCGGTGTCGGGGCCGCCGCCGCTGCCGGAGGTGGAGGAGACGGTCGGGCTGACGGCCGCCGGGCAGGTCCAGGACTTCTCGCGGTTCGCCGACGGGATGACGCGGTCCGGACCGAGGCGGGGCAACGGGGCGCTGTTCGCGATCCTGATCGTGCTGGCCGTGCTCGTCATCGTTTCCGCTCTGTGGCTCGGCTGAGCGGTGCCGTCGTCTCGGCCTGTCCGGTCCCGGGAGCTGCCCGACACCTCGGTGACAGGGTCTGCGACACCAGCTCTACGCACCTCTGACTGCCTCGGCGGGGACAATGGGGCTCGACGAAGGGGGTCGGCGATGAGCGAGGACCGGGAAGGCGATGACCGGGCAGCGGACGAGGAGTTCGAAGCCCGGCGACACGACAGGTTCGGCAAACTGCCGCCCCGGGTCGAGCGGGAGAAGCAGGTCGAGACGAAAGACACCGAGCCTGCGCACGAGGAGCCGGAGGAGCCTCCGGTGCGCCGGGAGTGGGGGTAGGAGTGGTAGCCGGAACCCGGCTACCCGAACTCCTGCACTGGGTTCTCGTCAGACGGTCAGCAGCCCGACGCCGAGGCTGATCACACCCGCGGTCATAGAGAGCGCGCCGATCCACAGTACCCAGACGAGTTTGTTGGGTCCGGTGGCGTTCCTGCCGGCGGAAGAGGCGAAGAACCCGGCGGGCATCAGGATCGCGGCGACGGGCAATCCTAACCGGGCGATCCACAGCAAGGCGCCGGTGAGGCCCGTGGCGTCCGCATAGAGCAGGCCGACCAGGCTCAGGATCACCAGTACGCCGGCATGACCGTGCCCGGCGCGCGCGAAGGACCGCTGGAAGTCGGTCATCGGCACGGCGCCCCGGGCGATTCGGGTCATGAACCAGCCGCCGACCTCGATGGTGACGATGCTGAGGAGAACCACCCCGGCGATCATGCGGGACTCGGTACTGAGGGCCATGGTCTGCACAACGAACTCCTTTCCGATCAGCTTGACGAGGGGCTATCGGGCAACGGTCGCTGATCTTGCGACGCCGGAGCGCGGCAGGCGCAGGACGCGTCGGGCCACGGTGCTGTCGGCCGATCGGGCGACCCAGACAGCGATGGCGATGTAGAGGACCTGCTGTGGGATTCGCAGCCACAGCGGAGTCGGCTCATCCCCGTTGAACGGCACATCGTTGACGGCGGCGTAGACGTTCGCCGGAAGCAGGAGCACGTAGAGCGCGGTAAGGCTGATCCCGGCCGCCCAGCGGGTTGCGGTCAACACCAGGCCCACGGCGCCCAGCAGTTCCAGCACGCCGGTCAGGTAGACCATCGCATCGGCGAACGGCACGACCGGCGGCACCATCCGGACCAGGTCGGCGTGGTTCGGCATCACGGTGACGCTCGGCGGAACGAAGTGCGCGGATGCGGTGACGACGAGCATGACCGCCATCGCGTGTGCCGCGCTGGCCGCCCAGGTGGCGAACCGACGGACACCGAGCCCACCCAGTAGGCGGAAGCCCAGCAGGGCCGTCACCAGAATCGCTTCGAGCATGATCTTCTCTCTCAATGGATAGCGCAGCTATCTGCTTATGGATAGTGCTACTCTCCATCAGGGGAGAGGGGAAGTCAAGGGATATGCGCATCGCGGAGCTGAGTCGGCGGTCAGGGGTTGCGGTACCGACGATCAAGTACTACCTACGGGAGGGCCTGTTGCCGCCCGGCGAGCTGACCAGCCCCAACCAGGCCAGCTACGACGAGCATCACCTGAATCGACTTCGCCTGATCCGAGCCATGATCGACCTGGCCCAGGTTCCCGTGGCCCGCGTCAGAGCCGTGCTGGAAGCGCTCGATTCCGAGACCGTGTCCCTGCACCAACGGATCGGGGTGGTGCACCGGGCCATCACCCCGGGTCGGCAACTGACCGCAGGCGACAGCGCACGCACGGCCGCCGCTGTGCAGGTGCAGGAACTCATCCAACGGCGAGGCTGGGCCGTCGAGCCGGACTCACCTGCGATCGCCACCCTGGTCGAAACCATCAGCGTCCTGCGATCGCTTGGCCAGGATCACCTGGTCGACCTCCTGGACCCCTACGCGGAGGCGGTTGAGCGGTTCACCGAACTGGAGGTCGCTGCGGTCGCCTCCCGGACCGATCCTGACCAGGTCGCCGAGAGCGTGGTGATCGGAACCATCCTCGGCGAGAACCTCCTCGCGTCGCTGCGACTGTTGGCTCAGGAGAACATCTCGTCCCGGCGCCTGAGCTAGGCGGCTGGTCGGACAACGACACGAGGATGAGGGCTGACAGGCGCAGCGCCTCCGGGCCTCAGCCTCGACCCTCCGGCGCCGGGCTGAGCAAGGGACGATCTGCGGATCGACCCTTCCGGGTGCCCGGCGTCAGCGGCATGGACCGGGCGCGACCTTTAGCGGCGGCAGCGCCACACCAGCGGCCGGTGCACCTGGTTCTCGTAGACGGCACCGACCACGGTCAGACCGTCGTCGCTGATCCCGTTGGCCGTGTACGTGCCCGCCTCGGTCGCCCGGACCTCGGGCCGGCCCGGCAACCGGCGGGACGTGCCGTCCGGGGCGACGACCAGCGGCGCATCGTCGCCGACCAGCAGGTCGCCGTTGCCGGCGATCCCGGTCGTCCCCGGGAACGGCAGCAGGCTCACCGCCCCGGTCGTGAGATTCCAACGTACCGGCAGCATCTGCACGGCACCGCCCTGCTGGGCGCCGGGGACCATGCCGATCGCCCATTCGCCGTGCGCCGAGTCGACCGAGGCGCGCGGGTAGCCGTCGGGCACCGCCAGCGCCGCCCCGGTGCCCTGCGGCGTCCACCGGTAGGGCAGTTGGCCCATCGTGCCGACGACCGTGCCGTCCTCGGTGATCCCGGTCGCGGCGGATCCCGACTGGCCGACCAGCCGGTACTCCTGCGGGCGGTCCGCCGACCACAGCACGGCGTGGTGCGAGTCGCCGGCTCCCCTGGCGGTGCCGGCGATGTCGCCCCGGCCGTTGATCGCGTGCACGAGGACCGCCTGGTAGCCGGGCGGGGTGGCCAGGAAGCGCAGCTTGCCATCCCGGTAGACCCAGCCGGTGCCGTCACCGTTGGTGCCGACCACGACGCCGCCAGCGTTGACCGCGGCCGCGTGCCGCGCGCCGGCCGGCAGAACGCCTGCCTGGCCGTCGGTCCACAGCACGACCCGCCCGTCCTCCTGCCCGGTGCCGATGTCGCCGACGATGTACCGCCCGGTGGGGTCGACGCCGTGCGCCACCGCGACCGGACCGCCGATCGGCCGCGGCAACCACGACGCCTCGCAGGTGACCGGCGAGCCCGGGGCGGTCGACACGGTCCCGGTCGGTGACGCCGCGAGGCCCGGCGTGGCCGGAGCCGGCCGGCTGGCGGCCCCGCCGAGCTGAACGGTGCCCACGACGCCGAGCCCGGCCATCAGCGTCACCGCAGCGATCCCGCCGAGGCGGCGGCGCTGGCGGCGACGCCGGCCGTCCCGGATCGCGCGGCCCACGTCAACCCGCGGCTCGGGAACCGGCGCCGATTGCAGCAGTGCGGCCAACCGCTGGTCGTCCAACGTGGTCATCTCGGATTCCTCCCGGACATCTCGGTGACGTCGAGCACCTGGCGGACCGCCACCAGCGCCCGAGCCGTCTGCGATTTCACGTTGCCTTCGGAGCAGCCCATCGCGGCGGCCGTGTCGGCCAGCGACAGGTCGCACAGGAACCGCAGGACCAGTACGGTGCGCTGGCCGCGGGGGAGGTGGGCGAGCGCGGCGACCAGGCTGTCCCGCTCGGCCAGCTCGTCGTGCGGCGTGACCGGCGGGCGCTCTGGCGCCGGCATCGACCCCAGCAGCCGGACCTTCGCCCAGCTCAACCGCTTCTCGTCGACGAGCTTGTGGACCAGCATCCGATGCACGTACGCGTCGACGTTGTCGGCCCGGCTGACCCGGCGCCAGTTCACGTACAGCGCCGTGATCGTCTGCTGCACCACGTCGTCGGCCAGGTGGGCGTCGCCGCACATCAGGAACGCGGTCCGGTGCAGGCTCGTCAGTCGCGCGGAGACGTACTCCACGAACTCACGCTCGGCATCCGCCATCGGGGCTCCCTCCTCCGCAAGCTCGACGGGTCCGGACGACCGTCGGGTTGCGTCAACGCCGAAGTTCGGCGGGGTGCCAGATCAGCGCCGGTGACCGTAGCACCACCAGCCTGATCGTGATCATGTCAATGACCGCTATCTACACCCTGAGTAGCCGCGCCGGGCGGTAGAGAAGCACGGAGCGTTCAGGTCGAGGCCGTGGAGGTTTCGGTGCTGGTCGGTGCTGACTCCTGCGTCGGGCACGCCGACCACGTCCGTTAGGCTGTCCGTCGTCTCATTGATGGAGGCGACATGGGGGCGACGTCACTGAGCGACGACGAAGTCCCTAGCGTGCTCCGCGGCGCGGTCGAGGCCGAGCACCACGGTTACATCCTTGGTCTATATGAGGACTCTGACCGCGAATTTTGGTCGCTGCAGTTCATGGAGTGCATCGAACCCGACGAGCAGGACAGAGCGTCCGGGACGGACGCGTACTGTCTCGCGGCAGGTTGGGACGGCCAGTGGATCTGCTATGGCGGGGTTGTCGAGTGCGAGATAGGCGCTGAGGACCAACCAACCTTGCCGCTGATGCCGCCTAGTGACAGGAGTGAATTGCGCCTGGCACTTACTCCCCAGGCCGCAGAGATGCTGCACCTGCCCACGAGCGTAAGGTTCGCACTTCACCTAACCCCCGAGCAGTTGCTCATGGTCAAGCGCGGCCTGGTCAGGGTGCTCACCACCGGTCGGCCGGACGCAACTCCCAGGCTCCTGCAGGTATGAGCGGGCCGGGTAGCCGGCTGGCCCGGATCGCCCACTGCTCCCGACGCCCCGCACCGCAGCGCGCCCGTTTGCCATCCCGTGCGCCGTCGATCCGCCCTACTCAAGTGTCTCGGCAACGCGCTCGACCGGTAAGTCGTGATTCGTTCACGCCATCAGGTCGGTAGGGGACTACTGCTGTACTTCGCTGCTGTACCGGCCCTGATCGCGGCGTCCGGAAGCCCGGCCAATGCCGATGACCTGCGGAAAAGTGGGCCGCCAGGGACTCGAACCCTGAACCTATGGATTAAAAGTCCACAGCTCTGCCATTGAGCTAGCGGCCCCGAGCCCTCAGGCTACCGGACCTTCGCCGGCGAGGCCTTCCGGCTTCCGACCGCCCGTCGATGCCCCGCGCACCCAGACGCCCACGCATGCCCCCGAGCCGCTCGACCATGGTCAACAGGGGGTGTGCCGGGCGAGGCTGACAGGCATGAGAACGACCGCCCTCGCCGCCGCCACCGGAGTCACCGGACTCATGGCGGGGCTCTTCTTCGCGTACTCGTGTTCGGTCATGCCGGGCCTGGCCGTGGTCGACGACCGGACCTTCGTCGGGACCATGCAGTCGATCAACCGGCGCATCCTCAACGGCTGGTTCCTGGCGGCCTTCCTCGGCGCGGTGCTGCTGATCGTCCTGGCGGTGGCGCTGCACCTCACCGCCGGCGGCCCGGTGCTGGCCTGGACGGTCGCGGCGCTGGTGCTCTACGGCGCGACGCTGCTGATCACCATGCGGTGCAACGTGCCGCTCAACGACCGGCTGGACGCGGCCGGGCCGGTGGACCGGATCGCCGACCTGGCGGCGGTGCGGGAGAGCTTCGAGGTGACCTGGGTGCGGTGGAACCTGGCCCGCACGGTCACCAACGTCGCCGCCTTCGCCTGCCTGGTGGCCGCGCTGGTGTCCCGGCGGGTCTGAAACGTCGGGAGCGGGGAATCGGGACGGGATGAGGATGAGCAGCACCCCGGCCGTGGCGGCGTCGAGCGAGGAGACCGGGCCGGACGGGGCACGGGCGCCGGGCGGTGAGGTGCACGCCTGGCAGCCCGGCCAGAACTCCACCGTCTGCGGGCTCCAGCTCAGCCGCACCCGGCTGCGCCGCTTCCCGCACGTGCCGTTCGACTACACCTCGACCGACGTGCTCACCGACGCCGACCCGGTCGGCTTCGTCTGCCCGCGCTGCCTGGCCGCCACCCAGGGCCGCCGCAAGCAGGAGAAGAGCTGGGTACGCCAGTCGCCCCGCCCCTGACCGTTGCGGGGGTTGGAGTCCGGTTCAACGGGTACGGCAGCCCGCATGCGGATTGTGATCGTGGGTGCCAGCGGCAACGTGGGGACCGCGCTGCTGCGCCGGCTGCGCCCGGAGTCGGGGCTGGAACTGGTCGGCGTGGCCCGGCGGCTGCCCGGCCCGGACGCCGGTGAGCCGTACGACCGGGTGGAGTGGCACTCCTGCGACATCGGGGCGCCGGGCGCGGACGGGAAGCTCGCCGCGCTCTTCGCCGGGGCCGACGCCGTCGTGCACCTGGCCTGGCAGATCCAGCCCAGCCACGACCAGCGCACGCTCTACCGGACCAACGTCGGCGGCAGCCGCGCGGTGATCGACGGCATCGTCCGGGCCGGCGTTTCCAGCCTGGTCTACGCCTCGTCGGTCGGCGCGTACGCGCCCGGCCCGAAGGACCACCCGATCAGCGAGCGCTGGCCGGCGACGGGGGTACCCGGATCGTCGTACAGCCGGGACAAGGCCGAGGTGGAGGCGATGCTCGACCGCCTCGAATCCGAACACCCGACCGTGCGGGTGGTGCGGCTGCGGCCCGGGCTGACCTTCCAGCGCGACGCGGGCACCGAGATCACCCGGTACTTCCTCGGGCCGCTCGCCCCGGTCCGGCTGCTGCGCTTCGGGCGCATCCCGGTCGTACCCGCGAACCGCCGGCTGCGGATGCAGGCGGTGCACGCGGACGACGTCGCCGACGCGTACGCCAGGGCGGTTCTGGGTGAGGCGCGCGGCGCCTTCAACGTCGCCGCGGACCCGGTGCTGACTCCGGAGCTGGTGGCCCGGCACTTCAAGGGCTGGACGATCCCGGTGGCCGCCCCGGTGCTGCGCGCCGCCGCCGCGCTGAGCTGGCGGTTCCGGCTGCAACCCGTCGACGTCGGTTGGGTGGAGCTGGCCCTGAACGCGCCGCTGATGTCCAGCGAGCGCGCCGAGACCGAACTCGGCTGGCACCCGAGGGTGGACGCCGTCACGGCCCTGAAGGACCTCTTCGCCGGCATGGCCGCCCGCGCCGGCACCACCGCCCCACCCATGTCCGCCGCCCCCGACCTGCCCGGCCGCCCCGCCGGCCTCCTCAAGGCCCGCATCCCCGGCCACGGCAACCCCTACTGATTCCCCCGCCCGGGTGATCAAGAGGCGCAGCTCGCCGGGGTACCCGTGCCCACCGTCCTGGTAGGACGGGAGGTGTCCACCGCCCGCGCCTCGGCCGGGACCGTGGCGCCGCCGTTCGGGTTCCCCGCCTTGAGCACCGCGCCGGTCGGCGGGGACGGCTTCGGCGACGCGCTCTTCCCCGGGCCGCCGAGCCCGGACCGCCCGCCCGGGGTGCCGGTCGCTGGGGCGGGAGCGGTCGCGGTGCCGGTGGCGGCGGCCGTTACGGGCTGGCCGTCGTCGGCCGCACCGCCGCACCCGGGCAGCGTGGCGGTGGCGACACCGAGGAGGAGATCCCCCGCCTCCCACCATCTGTGGCATCAGAAGTCCGCGAAGAGGTAGGGGAGGGCGCGGGGGAAGAGGCGGCGGAGTTCGGCTGCGGCGTCCGGAGCGATCGAGCCCAGACCGCGGACGGCCACCTCGGCCGGGTCCAGGACCCCGTAGGCGAGCGCGGAGAGCCCGGCGGCGGTGAGGGTCGCCGACGGCGCGGGGCCGCCGGTGGTCAGCTCCAGGTGGCCGGTGGTGCCGTCGAGCAGGTGGGTGCCGGCCAGCCAGCGGTCGCCGACCAGCTCGACCCGGACCCGACCCGGGCCGGCGGGGAGGCCGGCGAGCGCGTCCAGCGACAGCAGGCGGGCCATCGGGGCGGGTGAGCCCGGGCGGGAGACCCGCGCCTCGACGTGCACGGCCAGGTCGGTCAGCCAGAGCTCGGGCAGCTCGTCGGCGGGGACCTGGAGGGTGATCCGGTCGACCTGGTCGACGTGCCGGGCGAGGAACTGCAACAGCAGCGCCCGGGCGTACGGGTCGGTGACGAGCAGGTCGTCGCCCTGCAGCTCGCCGCCGTGGTCGTCGATGCGGTAGGTGAGCGCGCCCATCGTCGTACCGTCGATCCGGGCGGTGACCAGCCAGCGGTCGTCGCGGTCCCGCAGCCCGACGGCGCGGAACTCCGGGAAGATCGCGAAGCCGTGCCGCTCCCGCACGCAGCGTTCGGTGAACGCCCGGTAGCCGGGGTAGCCGACGCCGATCCGTTCCCAGGTCACCTCGCCGGGCAGCTCGGCCCGGAGTATCGGGTCCAGATCGGCGGGGGAGAACCGGGCGGTACGCGCCCGGGGCAGCCCGACGTAGCCGAAGCGCTCGTAGAAGCCGGCCCGGAACGGGTACAGCGCGGTCAGCGGGTGCCCCTCGTCGCGCATCTCGTCGAGGAGCTGGTGCAGCAGCGCCCGGACGTGACCCCGCCGGCGGGCCAGCGGGTGGGTGGCCACTCCGGCCACGCCGGCCATCGGCAGCACCCGCCCGCGCAGGTTCTGCCGCATCGGGATGGCGCTCGCCGCCGCCTGCGTCTCCCCGCCCTCGTCGACGACGAGCGTCCGGTTGCCCTTGTTGTACGGCAGGTACCGGTGGAACGCCTCCACCCGTTCGCTGCTCAGCGGGGATGCCTCGAAGGCGTACGCCTGGAGCGGGAAGCTGGTGGTCAGGCGTTCCTCGGCGGCCAGGCGACGGATGAGCATCCGTCCATCCCAACCCGACCGGCGGTGCGCCGCAACCCGATTGGTCCGGTTCAGCCCTCCGTCAGGTCGGAGACGATCACGGTGACGTTGTCCGGCGCGCCGGCCTGGTGGGCGAGCTTGACCAGCTGTTCGCCGCAGAGCTGGCGGTCGCCGTACGTGGTGAGCGCGGCGTGGATCGCGGCGTCCTCGACGTAGTCGGAGAGGCCGTCGCTGCACAGCAGCAGCCGGTCGCCGACGAACATGGTCAGCACTCCGATCGCCGGTGGGGCGTCCGCGCCCTGCACGGCGCGGGTCACCAGGGACCGCTGCGGGTGGTGCCGCGCCTGGTCGGGGGAGAGCGCGCCCTGGTCGACCAGCGCCTGCACGAAGGTGTCGTCCCGGGTGAGCTGGGTCAGTTCGCCGTCGCGCAGCAGGTAGCAGCGGGAGTCGCCGACCTGGGCGAGGACCAGCGCGTCCCCGGCGAGCAGGCCGGCGGTCAGCGTCGTACCCATGCCGTCGCGCGTCGGATCGGCGGAGATGGCGGCGCGGATGCGCTGGTTGGCGGTGGTGACCACGGCGCGCAGCGACTCGGCGGCCTCGTCGGCGACGGTCGGCGGGACCAGCTCGTCCAGGATGCGGATGACGATCTCGCTCGCCACCTCACCGGCGGGGAGCCCACCCATGCCGTCCGCGACCGCCACCAGGCGGTCACCGGCGAGGGCGGAGTCCTCGTTGTTGGTGCGGACCAGGCCGACGTCGTTGAGGATGGCCGAGCGGAGGATCAGCGTCATGCCACCAGCTTGCCAAGAACACCCTTGATCCGTCTCTACGCACTAGTGCGTAGGGTGGCAGAAATGATGCCGGTGTCCATGGTCGGACGCGCCGGCGAGCGTGCCGAGCTCGACCGGGCGTGGTCCACCGTGGTCGACGCGGGCCGTCCCTCGCCCGCCGTCACGGTGATCACCGGGGCGGCCGGGGTCGGCAAGAGTCTGCTGGTCGCGGCAGCCGTGGAGGGCTTCTCGCCCCGCCCGGCGGTGGTGCTGTCCGGCGCCGCCCGGTTGCACGACCCGGCCCCGTACGACTGGCTGGCGGCGGTGCTCAGCGGCCGCGACACCAGCGGTCTCGATCTGCCGCCGGACGCGCTGGCCTGGCTCGCCCAGCAGCCCACCGCGCCGCGCGAGCGCTACGCCCCCGGCACCCTGCTGCGGCTGGCCGTGCGGACCGTCCGGCGGCTGGTCGGTGCCGGCCCGGCCGTACTGGTGGTAGAGGACCTGCACGCCCTCGACCCGGCCAGCCTCAACCTGGTCGGCGAGCTGGCCACCGCCGGTGACCTGCCGGCCCTGCTGGTGGTGGCGAGCCGTCCGCCGGCCGACGCGGTCGCGCCGGACCTCGCCGTCCGCGTCCTGTCCCGGCTCTGCGGGGTACGCGGCGCCGTGCGCCAGCACCTCGGCCCGCTCGGGGTGCCCGAGGTGGCCGAGGTGCTGACCCAGGTGTACGACGGCACCCGCCCCGCCGACCGGATCGCCGCCGCCGTCTGGCGGCGCACCGGCGGCAACCCGTACGCGCTCACCGAGCTGCTCGCCGCGCACGCCGGCCGGGGCCCGGAGGCGCTGGCCGAGCGGCCGCTGCCGGAGCACCTGCGGCCGCCGGCGCCCCGCCCGGCCACCCCGCCCGACGCCGAGCTGACCGGGCGGGAGGTGGAGGTGCTCGGCTGCCTGGTCGCCGGGATGTCCAACAAGCAGGCGGCCCGCGCGCTCGGCATCTCGGTCCGCACGGTCACCGTGCACGTCTCGAATCTGCTGCGCAAGACGGGCTCGGCGTCGCGCACGGAGGCGGCGCTGTGGGCGGTGCGGCACCGCGTCCCGTCCCGCCCGCTGGGCTGAGCGGTCCGGTCGCCTCGGTCGGCGTGCCCCGGCTCTCCGGTCCGCCGTGCGGCTCGCTGGTGGCCGCCGGCCGGCTCCCGGCTCGTGGGCGGGCCGGTAGAGCCGGTGGTCGCCGCCGCTACGGTGGCCGCGGCACCGCCCGGCCGGCCGGCTCCCGGCTCGTGGGCGGGCCGGTGGACGGGCGCGGCCTGCTGGTGGACCGCCGCTAGGGTGGCCGCGACGACGGGGGGGGGTGTGCGGTGATGGCGGGACGGCTGCAACCGGTGCTGGCCGGCGTGGTGACCGCGCTGGTCGGCTTCGCCAGTTCGTTCACGGTGGTGCTCGCGGGGCTGCGGGCGGTCGGCGCCGACGAGGCCCAGGCCGCCTCCGGGCTGCTCGCGGTCAGCGTGGCGTCCGGGCTCTGCGCCCTCTGGCTGGGGCTTCGGCACCGGATGCCGATCGCGATCGCCTGGTCCACCCCGGGCGCGGCGCTGCTGGTCGCCACCGGCCCGGTCCCCGGCGGCTGGCCCGCGGCGGTCGGCGCGTTCCTGATCTGCGGGGTGCTCATCGTCGCCGCGGGTCTCTTTCCCGTGCTGGGTCGGGCGGTCGCCGCGATCCCGGGCCCGGTGGCGGCGGCGATGCTGGCCGGGGTGCTGCTGCCGCTCTGCACCGCCCCGGTGCGGGCGCTGGTCGAGGTGCCCCGGCTGGCCGTACCGGTGATCGTCACCTGGCTGGTGCTGCACCGGTTCGCCCGGCGCTGGGCCGTGCCGGCGGCGCTGGTGGTGGCCGCGGTGACGATCGCGCTCACCTCGCCGGCCGGGGGCGTCGGCGGGTTCCGGCCGGTGGTCGAGCTGACCGTGCCGGCGTTCACCGTGCCGGCGCTGGTCGGGCTGGCGCTGCCGCTCTTCCTGGTCACCATGGCCGCCCAGAACGTCCCCGGTACGGCGGTGCTGCGCGGCTACGGCTACCAGCCCCCGCTGAACGCGGCGCTGCGGGCGACCGGGCTGGCCAGCGCGCTCGGTGCGCCCCTCGGCGGGCACGCGGTGAACCTCGCGGCGATCAGCGCCGCCCTGGCGGCCGGGCCGGACGCCCACCCGGACCCGGAGCGGCGCTGGATCGCCTCGGTCACCGCCGGCCTGGGGCTGGCGCTGCTCGGGCTGGGAGCGGGGGTGGCGACCGCGCTGGTGCTGCTCTCCCCGCCGGTGCTGATCGAGGCGGTGGCCGGGCTGGCGCTGCTCGGTGCACTGGCCGCGGCGGTCGCCGCTGCGGTCGCCGAGCCGGAGAGCCGGGAGGCGGCGGTGGTGACCTTCGTGGTCACCGCTTCGGGGGTGAGCCTGCTCGGGGTGGCCGGCGCGTTCTGGGGCCTGCTCGCCGGCTGGCTGATGCTGGTGCTCTTCCGCCGGCGCGCCGCGTCGCCGCCGGCCGGCCCGGCCGCGCCGGCCACGGTGCCGGGGCCCTCCCGCGCGGCGGAGAACGGTTCGGTTGAGGTCAGCCAGGCCGGCTCGGCCGAGCCCGGATCGGGTGAGTTCGGGTCGGACGGGAGCGGGTCGGATCCGGGCGTGCCGGCCGAGACCGGCGGCGAGGTCACGAGGCGCTGACTCGGGTGCGGAGTGCCTGTAGACCTGATGACGTAGACGACTCACCGGGTGTCGGGCGCCGCAGGCCAGCCTTGAGTCATCCACGTCATCAGGTCCGTAGCGCGTCGACCACACCTGTGGTGGTCGCGTCAGCCCGAGGCCCGGTCGGTCGTCGCGTCCCCGCGATCGGGCGGTCACTCCTCCGGGGGGAGGTCGCCGACGCCGACGCCGAGGCGTACCTGGCCGTCGGTGACGGCGGCGATCTGGTCGGCCAGCACGTAGACCGCGCCGGTGCGGGCCAGCTCGGTGGAGACCTTGAGGTAGCCGGTACGCAGCAGCCGGGCGGCGAGGTCGGCGGGCACGTCCGGCTCCTCCACCGCGGCCGACTCGATCAGCTCGTCGAGGCTGCCGCCCGGGTCGGCGGTCGGCGCCTGCACGGTCACCGCGTTCGGGTCACCCCGCTGCACGAGGTCGACGGTGCCGACCTCG
This sequence comes from Micromonospora sp. U56, assembly GCF_018070095.1. Classification (NCBI taxonomy): domain Bacteria; kingdom Bacillati; phylum Actinomycetota; class Actinomycetes; order Micromonosporales; family Micromonosporaceae; genus Micromonospora; species Micromonospora sp. U56. Next base: position 22,038 of record NZ_JAGPYL010000066.1, on the reverse strand, counting down.
ACGCCGGCCGTGTCGATGACCCGCATGCCGGTGGTGACCCGGGAGATGGCCGCCTGCTGCTCGGTGCCCTGCTGCTTCATTCCCGGGCGGTTCCCGGGCCGGCGCGCCGCTAAACGCCGGTGCTCGGCGGGGCCCAGGCGCTCGGCGGGCGCGGGGAGAGCTCCCGCCAGCCGTCGGTCCCCTCCAGCAGGGCCCGGACGGTCTCCTCGGCCTCCTCCGCGCTGCCGTACTCGTAGAACTGGGAGACGCCCTCCGCACCGCCGGCCCGCTGCTCGACGTGCCAGCGGTCGGCGTCCACCCGGAGGAAGACGTCCCGCCGGGCCAGCCGCCCCCATTTGCCGTTCCACCAGTGCTTGCGCTGTTCCATGACGGGACTCTATCGAACATGTGTACGACACGGGTCGGCCCCTGTGGGATTCCCACAGGGGCCGATGTGCATGCGGTCGCGTCAGCGCGGCGCGGGCGGCTCCGTACGCCGACCGAGCACGTCGTCGAGCGCGCCCCGCTGCTGCGCCGGCGTGGTGTGCCCGCCGGCGACCAGGGCGTCCCGGATCTCGGTAAGCAGCTTGACCTCCTCGCTCGGCGCCGAGGGCGGCGGCTCCTCGCCCCGCTTGCGGCGCTCCGCGAGCCGGTTCATCGGGAAGACGACGAGGAAGTAGAGCGCCGCCGCGGTGAGCAGGAAGGTGATCACGGCGTTGACGAAGGCGATCCAGTCGAAGGCGATCCCCTGGAACGTGGGAGCCGTGCCCGCCAGGCCCTTGTCGCTGCCGGTGAGCAGCAGGACGATCACCCGGATCAATGGTTCGAGGAACGACTTGGTCAGTTGCGTGACCACGCCCGTGAACGCGGCACCGATGACGACACCGACCGCGAGGTCGACGACGTTGCCGCGCATGATGAAGTCTTTGAAGCCCTTGAGCATCCGCACTCCCGTGCTGTCCGATTCTGCGTCCGGGACAACCTATGCCCCGGAGGGCGGCTCCAGGAAAGCGCCGGCCTCGATCGCCGCGCGGGCCGGATCGCCGTCGGAGATGGCGGCGACGAGTCGACCGTGGTCGACGTACCGCTCGGGCTCCAGCGCGTCCCCCATGGCGTGCGCGACCGTGCTGCGCAGCGCCGTGCCGACCGAGGCGTAGAGCTCGGCGAGCATGCCGTTGTGGGCGGCGGCCACCACCGCGGTGTGCAGCGCCGCGTCGGCCTCCACGAACTCCGCCACCCGGCCCGAGCGCCAGGCTGCCTCGCGGGTGGCGAGCGCCGCGTCGAGCGCCGCCAGGTCTTCGGGGGTACGGCGCAGCGCCGCCAGCCGGGCGGCCTCCACCTCGAAGGCGCGCCGGACCTCGACCACCTCGGCCATCCGGTCGTCGGTGAGCCGGCGGGCCACCACCGGGGCCAGTTCGTCGGTGGAGACCACGTACGTCCCGGAGCCCTGTCGGCACTCCAGCACCCCGGCGTGCACCAGCGCGCGGACCGCCTCGCGGACGGTGTTCCGCCCGACCCCGAGCGCGGCGACCAGCTGCGGTTCGGTCGGGATCCGCCCGCCGACCGGCCACTCGCCGCCGAGGATCCGCTCCCTGAGCTGCTCGATCGTCTGGCGTACCCGGTGGCCGCGCGGGGGCACGGCGACGGAATCGACGGTGGGTGTCACCGGTTACACCTGCTGCCGAAATTCATCCCATGATTGTAGGTTCGAGGTCATGACCCCGCCATCCACCTGCACGGAGGCCGAGGCCCCCGCCGCCGACCGGTCCGTCGCCGACCCGGGCGCGCCCACCGCCGACGTGATGCCCGGGCCCGCCCCGGCCGCTGTCGCGCCCCCGGCCGGCCGGCCCTCGGCGGCCCGCGGCGGTGCGCTGGTGCTGGTCGGGATGCTGCTGGTCGCGCTGAACCTCCGCGCCGCGGTGACCAGCCTGGGCGCCCTCCTCGACGAGGTACGCACCGGACTGGCGCTCTCCGGCACGATGGCCGGCTTCGTCACCACCCTGCCGACGATCGCCTTCGCCGGTCTCGGCGCGCTCACCCCGTGGCTGGTCCGCCGCTACGCACCGGCCCGGGTGCTGGTGGTGGCGATGCTCGCCCTCACCGTGGGGCAGGTGCTCCGGGTGGCCACCGACTCCGCGCTGGTCTTCGTGCTCACCAGCGCGGTCGCGCTGGCCGGCATCGCGGTCGCGAACATCCTGCTGCCGATGCTGGTCAAGCAGCACTTCCCGCACCGCACCGGGCTGGTCACCGGGGCGTACACGATGGCTCTGACGGTGGGCACGACGGTGGCCGCCGCCTCCGCGGTGCCCGTCGCGCACGCCTTCGGCTCCTGGCGGGCCGGGCTCGGCGTCTGGGCCGGGCTGGCCGCGGTGGCCGTACTCCCGTGGGTGCCGCTGACGTTGCGGGCCCGCGCCGCCCGGCGGGCCGCGGCCCCGACGGCGGCCCCCGCCGCGCGGGTGCGGATCCGGCCGGAACGCACCCGGCTCGGCTGGGCCATGGCGGTCTACTTCGGCGCGCAGTCGCTCAGCGGGTACGCGATCATGGGCTGGCTGGCCCAGCTCTTCCGCGACGCCGGCTACCGCCCCGAGGCCGCCGGACTGCTGCTGGCCGGGGTGACCGCGCTCGGCGTGCCGGTCGCGCTGGGAATGCCGACCCTGGCCGGCCGGCTGCGGACGCTACGACCGGTGGTGCTGGCGCTGACCGCCTTCTCCGCGGCCGCGTACGTCGGTCTGGCCCTGGCGCCGCACGGCCTCGCGCCGCTCTGGGTCCTGCTGCTCGCCCTGGGTCAGGGCGCGTTCCCGCTGATCCTGACCACCATCGGCCTGCGCGCCCGGACCGCCGAGGGCACGGTGGCGCTGTCCGCCTTCGCGCAGAGCACCGGGTACGTGATCGCGGCCCTCGGGCCGCTGCTGGTCGGCATCCTCTACGAGGCGACCGGAGGTTGGACGGCCCCGCTCGGGTTCCTGGTCGCCGCGCTGGCCGTGCAGACGACCGCGGGCATGGTGATCGCTCGTCCCCGCTTCATCGAGGACGAGCGCTGAGGAGAACCGGTCAGGAGGAGGCCGGTGTCGGGTCGCCCGCCACGGCCTGCTCGACCGTCGGGTACGTGTGCAGCACCTCGACCAGGCCGCTGACCTCGAGGATGCGCAGCACGCCGCGCTGCGGGGCGGCCAGCCGGACCACGCCGCCGGCCTCGTCGCAGCTGTTCTTCGCGCGCACGAAGACCGACAGGCCGGTCGAGTCACAGAACGACACGTCGGCCAGGTCGAACACGAGACGGCTGCGGCCCTTGTCGAGCAGGTCGGTGATCTGGTCCTGCAGCTGCGGTGCGGTCGCCATGTCGAGCTCGCCCGCGACCGAGACGACGACCACGTCGCCGCGCTGTTCCGTGTGCACCGTCAAGGACATTCGGACCTCCTGTTATCGGTGGAACGGTATCCCACGAACGCCCGAACACGCAGAACGGGAGCGGGATCAGGTGTGCCTGATCATTTCTTTGCCTCGTGACAAGTACCGGGCCGGTCGGCGGTGATAGAGTCCGGCCGGCCCAGCTCAGAGGAGGTAACAATGGCGATGACCACGGAAGAGGGTGACCGGCTCGCCGGCCTGCTTACTGAGCATGCCGAGCGGATCGTCCAGCGCTGGACGGAGCTGGTCGCGACCTCGTTGCGTGGCCGGCTCAGCCAGGCGGAACTGCGCCTTCAGGTGCAGGAGCTGCACCGCAGCATGATCAATGCGGGTGCCCGGGGGCTCGCGGACATTTCCTCCGAGTCGGCGGCCGAACTGCGGGCCGTGCTCGGTGAGTTGTCGCGCAACCGGGCCCGGCAGGGCTTCTCCGCCACCGAGACCGCGGTCAGCGTCTACGCGCTCAAGGAGGTGCTGGTCGAATTGGCCGACGCCGCCGACGGCGGGCTGTCGCTGCGCGACGTCCTCGCTTTCGACGGCGTGGTCGACCAGATGGGCCTGTCCACCTTCGAGACGTACGTGCAGGCCCGCGAGGGCCTGATCGCCGACCAGGCCGAGCAGCTGCTCGAACTCTCCACCCCGGTGGTCAAGATCTGGGACGGCGTGGTCGCCGTGCCGCTGGTCGGCACGCTCGACTCGGCCCGCGCCCAGGTGGTGATGGAGCGGCTGCTGCAGACCCTGGTCGACACCGGCTCGCCGTACGCGATCATCGACATCACCGGCGTGCCGGCCGTCGACACGCAGGTCGCCCAGCACATCCTCAAGACGGTGGTGGCCGCCCGGCTGATGGGCGCCGACTGCATCATCTCCGGCATCCGGCCGCAGATCGCCCAGACCATCGTCGCGCTCGGCATCGAGTTCGGGGACATCGCCACCAAGGCCAGCCTCGCCGACGCGCTGCGGCACGTGCTGCGGCTCACCGGCGTCGAGACGGCTCGCCGCCACTCGCGCCGGGAGGCGTGATGGAGCGGGTGCCGATCCTGAAGATCGGCGACATCCTGCTGGTCTCCATCCAGATCGACATGTCCGATCAGACGGCCGTCGCCCTCCAGGAGGACCTGGCCGAGCGGATCGTGGCCACCGGCTCGCACGGCGTGATCATCGACATCACGGCGCTGGACATCGTCGACTCCTTCGTCGGGCGGATGCTCTCCACCATCGCCTCGATCTCCAAGGTGCTCGACGCCGAGACGGTGGTCGTCGGGATGCGTCCCGCGGTCGCCATCACGCTGGTCGAGCTGGGCCTGTCGCTGCACGGCATCCGGACCGCGCTGAACGTCGAGCGCGGCATGGAGCTGATCGCGGTGAGCCGGGCGGACGACGACCTCGGGTTCGACGACGATCCGGAGGACGTGGAGTCAGGAACGGCGGCGACATCACCATGACTGCGGGCGTCGACCTGGGCCCGAAAGCCCAGGCGATCGGCAGCGACGAGGACGTCGTCCGCGTCCGGCAGCTGGTGCGCACCGTCGCGGTGGCCGCCAAGCTCTCCCTGGTCGACCAGACGAAGCTCGTCACCGCGGCCAGCGAGCTGGCCCGCAACACGCTGATCTACGGCGGGGGCGGCGGTGCCGAGGTGACGGTGGTCGAGGACGGCCGGCGCCGGGGCGTACGGGTGGTCTTCGCCGACACCGGCCCCGGCATCCCCGACCTCGACCTCGCGCTGACCGACGGGTACACCACCGGCGGCGGCCTCGGGCTGGGCCTCAGCGGGGCTCGACGCCTGGTCGACGACTTCGACATCCAGACCGTCGTCGGCGAGGGCACCCGGATCACCGTCACCAAGTGGTCCCGGTGAACACCCACGCTGTTCCCGATCCCGGCAACTGGTTCCGGGTCGAGAACAGCAGCGCCGCCAGCTCGGTGCGGCGGGCCGCCGAACGCCTCGGCGGCCAGCTCGGCCTGCACCCCGACCGGGTCGCCGAACTCGCCATCGTCGCCGCCGAGCTGACCAGCAATCTGGTCAAGCACGCCGAGGAAGGACTGCTGCTGCTGCGGCCGGTCCGCGACGGCGACCACGCCGGTGTGGAGCTGATCGCGATCGATTCCGGCCCCGGCATGACGGACCTGACCGTCTCCTCCCGGGACGGCCACTCCACCACCGGCACGCTCGGCATCGGCCTGGGCGCGATCAGCCGCCAGGCGAGCTGGTACGACGCCTGGTCCTGGCCGGGCAAGGGCACCGTCCTCGCCGTGCAGGTGTGGCCGAAGGCCGCGCCGGTGCGCCCCGCCTGGGCGGCCGGGCTGACCCGGCCGATCAGTGGCGAGCAGGTCAGCGGCGACGGGCACGCCGTACGGGTGGCCGAGGGTCGCTACCAGGTGCTGGTCTGCGACGGCCTCGGGCACGGGGCGCTGGCGGGCGCGGCCGCCGACACCGCACTGGCCGCCTTCCGTACCGCGCCGGCCGCCCCGCCCGCCACCGTGGTGCAGCACCTGCACCGCGCGATGACGCACACCCGGGGCGCGGCCCTGGCCGTGGCCGAGCTGGACCCGTCGGCCGGCGTGCTCCGGTACGCCGGGCTCGGCAACATCACCGGCGTCGTCCTCGGGGCCGCCGACGAGCGGCGGGGCCTGGTCTCGCTGCCCGGCATCGCCGGTCACCAGCGACCGTCCGTCCGGGAGTACGACTACGCCTTCCCGCCGGAGGCGACCCTGGTCATGCACAGCGACGGCGTGGTCGACCGGTGGCGGATCGGCGACTACCCCGGGCTGACCGGGCGATCTCCGCTGGTGCTCGCCGCGACGCTGCTGCGGGACGCCGGCATCCGCCGCGACGACGCCTGCGTCCTGGCGGCGAGGACACCGGCATGAGCGCCGGCGAGCCGCTGCTGCAGATGGCGCTGCGGGTGGAGCAGGACATCTTCCTCGTCCGCCAACGCGGTCGGGAGGTCGCCGCCGCCGTCGGTCTGGAGCACCAGGACCAGGTCCGGCTCGCCACCGCGCTCAGTGAGGTCGCCCGTGACCTGCTGCGTACCGTCGGCGGCGCGGACGTCGCCTTCCACGTGGTGCACGGTCGGGACGGCCGCCGCGCGCTGCGCGTCGACCTCACCCCGGCCAGCCCCCTGCCCGGCGGCCGGTACGAGCCCCAGTCGGGCGCGGTGGCGCGTTTGGTGGACACACTGGGTGTGACCAGCGAGGAGGGGGATACGGTCGTGAGGATGTCCCGACGTGTCCCGGCCGCCGCCCAGGCGCTGACCGAGGCGCGGCTGGCCGAGCTGCGCGCCGAGCTCGGGCACAGCGCGCCCGGCAGTGCCCTGGACGAGCTCGCCACCCAGAACGAGCAGCTCATCGCCGCGCTGGACGAGGTACGCAGCCAGCGCGACGAGCTGGCGGTGCTCAACGCCGAGCTGGAGGAGACCAACCGGGGCGTGATGGCGCTCTACACCCAGCTCTCCGAGGAGCTGGAGGAGACCAACCGCGGCGTGGTGGCGCTCTACGCCGAGCTGGACGAGAAGTCGGCGCAGCTGCGGACGGCGAGCGAGTCGAAGAGCCGCTTCCTGGCCAACGTCAGCCACGAGCTGCGCGCCCCGGTGACCGCGATCATCGGGTTGGGGCGGCTGCTCACCGACACCGCCTCCGACCCGCTCACCCCCGAGCAGTCCGAGCAGGTGGAGCTGATCCGGGCCTCGGCGGCCGACCTGCTCTCCCTGGTCAACGCCCTGCTGGATCTGGCCAAGGCGGAGTCCGGGCGGATCGAGCCGGAGTGGGCCGACGTCGACCTGCGGGCGGTCTTCGGCCAGCTGCGCGGCACCCTGCGGGCGCTGACCAACCGGTCGGCCGTCGAGCTGGTGGTGGAGGAGCCGCCGGTGCCGGCCGTGCTCCGCTCGGACGAGGTGCTGCTCTCCCAGGTGCTGCGCAACCTGCTGCACAACGCGCTGAAGTTCACCGAGCGCGGTGAGGTACGGATGACCGCGCAGCGGGACGACGAGCGGTGGCGCCTGTCGGTCTCCGACACCGGCGTCGGCATCCGTCCGGAGCTGCACGAACGGATCTTCGAGGAGTTCTACCAGGTGCCGGGGGCCAGTCGGGTCGGCGGCACCGGCCTCGGCCTGCCGTACGCGCGGCGGTTGGTGACCCTGCTCGGCGGGACGCTGGAGCTGACCAGCGAGCCCGGCCGGGGCAGCACCTTCACCGTCGTCCTACCGGCGAGCGGAGCCTGACGATGGTCGGCGACCAGGCGACGGTGCTGGTGGTCGACGACAGTCGCACCAAGCGTTACCTGCTGGTCAGCTGGCTGACTCGGGCCGGCTTCGCGGTCCGTGAGGCGGAGACCGGCACCGAGGCGCTGGAACGGGTCGCGACGGACCCGATCGACCTGGTGGTGCTCGACGTACGGCTGCCCGACCTGAGCGGCTTCGACGTCTGCGAGCGGATCAAGGCGGACCACCCGGCGATGCCGGTGATCCACGTGTCCGCGCACGCGGTCGACGTGGTGGACCGGGCGCAGGGGCTGACCCGGGGCGCGGACGCCTACCTGGCCGAGCCGATCGAGCCGGAGGAACTGGTCGCCACCGCCCACGCGGTGCTGCGCTACTACCAGGCACGGCAGCGCGCGGAACTGCTCGCCGAGCGACTCACCGGGCTGGCCGACACCACCGTCGCGGTGCACGCCGCCCCGAACTTCGCCCGCCTGCTGGAATCGGCGGCGGCGGGCGCGGCCGACATCTTCAAGAGCCCGGCGGCGGTGATCGCCGAGACCTTCGACGGCGACTGCCTGGCCGGGATCGCCACCGGACCGGGCGCGAAGCCGACGATCGTGCCCTGGGTGGTGGACGACACCGGCGTACCGACCGGAGCCACCGTACGGGTGAACGACCCGGCCGAGTGGGGCCTGGTCTCCTGGCCGGTGGGGGACACGGTGACCGTGGCCGCCGCCCGGCTGCGCGAGGACCGCGCCCCGCTCTACGTGGTGGTGCCGTCCGCGACCCAGACCGCGCGCACGCCGGTGCTGGTGCAGCTCGCCCAGGCGGTCGCCTCGGCGGTGGAGGCGCAGCGGTCGTTCGACGAGGAGCACCGGATCGCCGTCACCCTGCAACGGAGCCTGCTGCCCCGGCGGCTGCCCGAGGTCGCCGGACTGGACCTGGCCGTCCGCTACGAGCCGGCCAGCGCGCAGACCGAGGTGGGCGGCGACTTCTACGAGCTGGTGATGCTCGACGGCCACCTGTTGGTGGCGATCGGTGACGTGGCCGGCCACTCGCTGCACGCCGCCACGGTGATGGCCGAGCTGCGGCACGCCGTGCGGGCGTACGCGGTGGAGGGGCATCAGCCGGGGGTGATCCTGGACCGGCTCAACGAGCTGATGCGTACGCTGCTCCGCAACGAGCTGGCCACCCTCTGCATCCTGCTGCTGCACCCGCCCAGCGGTCGGATCCGGCTGGCCAGCGCCGGGCACCTGCCGGCGCTGGTGAGCGTCGACGGCCGGGTGGACTTCGTCCAGCAGTCGGCGCCGCTGCTGGGGGTACGGGCCGAGCGCCCCGACGACCTGGAGTTCGTCCTGCCGGCCGGCGCGACGCTGGTGCTCTACACCGACGGCCTGATCGAGCGTCGGGACGCCACCATCGACGAGGGCCTGGCCGCGCTGGCCGCGTGTGCCGCCCGGGTGGACGACGACCTCGACCGGTTCTGTCACCGCCTGCTGGTCGAGCTGGCCCCGCCGGAGATCCACGACGACGTCGCCGTGGTGGCCGTCCGCCGCCGCTGACCGCACGGCTCGTCCCGTCACGCAGGTGTGGCACGAAGAGTGACCTTCGATCATCCTCACGCAAAGTCGCACGACTGGATCCGTCCCACCACCCCTTCACATCCTTTGCTCTGCTGCCTCATTCGCAACACTGCTCCGAGCAGCGGACAGGGGAATCCCCGTCGGTGGCGGGCCTCCGCAGAATGGGGGATTCTGCGCTTGCGTTGCGTCGGCGGCAGCAGAGAAAAGGATGTGGGCTGGACCTAGGGGGTGCGGGTGCGGTGACGGTGGGTGAGGTGTGGGTGAGGGTGAGGGGTGAGTCCCCGGGTGGGGGCACCGTCGTCAGCGTAGGGAGCGGACGTAGGCCGTGGGGGAGACGCCGGTGACGGCGGTAAAGTCGCCGACCAGATGGGCCTGGTCGCTTTGACGTTCTCCTCGCCCTGAAGCTGAAGGACGGGGATTCCCTCCACGCTGTGCGTGGAACAGGGCGCAGCGTGCGGGCGGATTCCTGCTTCCTCGCGCGGTGCCGGCACGGGTGCCGGTCTTACCTGCGCTCCACAGGCGTTTAGGCTCTCGGCGCGTCCCGCCGCGAGCACGTTGATGGCCGCGTTGACGTCCCGGTCGTGGACCGCGCCGCACGGGCAGGTCCACGATCGGACGTTGAGCGGCTTGGGTCCGTCGAGCCGGCCGCACACCGAGCACCTCTGCGACGTGGGCGCGAACCGGTGGATCTTTGCGAAGGTGCGCCCGTACCGGGCGGCCTTGTACTCCAACATCGCGACGAACTGCGACCAGCCGGCGTCGTGCACCGACTTCGCCAGTCGGGTCCGGGCGAGGCCGGTAACACACAGGTCCTCGACGTACACCGCTTGGTTGTCGCGGATGATCTCAGTCGAGAGTTTGTGCTGCCAGTCTCGGCGGGTGTCAGCCACCCGGGCGTGCGCCTTCGCCACCGTGACGACGGCCTTCTTGCGGTTGTTGCTGCCCCGCTGCTTGCGAGACAGCGCCTGCTGCAACCGGCGCAGCTTGCGAGCGGCTTTTCGCAGGAATCGCGGCGCCGCCACCTTCGTGCCGTCGGACAGGACCGCGAAGTGGGTCAACCCCAGGTCGATGCCCACCTCGGCGTCGGCCGGCGGCAGCGGCTCGTCGGCGGCCTGGACGACGAACGCGGCGAAGTACCGGCCCGCCGCGTCCATGACGACCGTCACCGAACTCGGCGCAGCGGGCAGCGCCCGCGACCACCGCACCGCCAGATCACCGATTTTCGGCAGCCGCAGCCGACCGTTGTCCAACACCCTGAACCGCGCGTTGGCGGTGAACCGGATGGCCTGCCGGTTGTCCTTACGCGACCGGAACCGCGGCGCGGCCACCTTGCGACCCTTGCGCTTCCCGGACAGAGAGGCGAAGAAGTTGCGGTACGCCACGTTCAGATCCGCGAGGGCCTGCTGCAACACCACCGCCGACACCTCGCCCAACCACGCCCGCTGCGGCGTCGCCTTCGCCTCCGTAATCACCTGCTTGGACAGGTCCCCGTCGCAGATGTAGGGCAGGCCCAGCTCCCAGGCTTCCTGCCGTGCGCGCAGCGCGTCATTGAACACCACCCGCGCACACCCGAACGCCCGCCCCAGCGCTTCCCGCTGACCGGACGTCGGATAGACGCGATAGTTGTACCGCAGCTGCACGCCGGACAGTCTCGCAGTGGCCTATGACAGAGATTGCAACGTCCGCACCGGCAGGCATTGCCTTTCCGCCCTGCACGCCCACTTGGTCTTCGTGACAAAGTTCCGGCACCGCATATGTGCTGACCGGCACCTGGTGCGGTGGGAGGAGATGATGCGGTCGGTGTGCGCCGACTTCGAGTGCGAGCTGATCGAGTTCAACGGCGAAGGCGAACACGTGCACCTGCAGGTCAACTACCCGCCCAAGGTGGCCCTGGCGCGGCTGGTTAACAGCCTCAAGAGCGTATCGTCCCGGCGGATGCGTCAGGAGTTTCCCGATCTCGTTCGCCACTAACAACCGGCTCTGGTCAGCCTCGTACTTCGCCGGGTCCGTCCGCGGCGGCACCCCTAACCGTTCTGCGCTAATACATCGAACAGCAGAACCCGCCAGATTAGAGCGCGCGAGGTCGTCCACCCGCAGCACACCGCGGTCGGTGCGGATCGCCTCGGCCAGCGCCAGCGTCTCGGTCGCCGCCGGGTCCGGCTCTGGCGCCCAGTCGATCAGCCAGTAGTGCTCGACCCAGGGGCGCAGCGCGGGGCCGGCAGGTGCCGACGGAACCGCACCTGCCGGCGCAGCCGTTCCGGGTCGAGGATGCCCCGGTTGTCCCCGCGTGGCTGTCGCATTCGTTCAAGACCGCCTTCGTACGCTGGCCCTATGGGAACGAAGACTAGCGATCTGCTGGCCGCCGCCGCACCGCGAACCGTGGCGGTGGTCCGGGCGATCACCGACGATCAGCTGGACCTGCCCACGCCGTGCCCGGACTACACCGTCCGGGACCTGGCCAACCACCTGTACGACGTGGTGGTCAACTTCCAGACGCTCGCCCGGCGGCGCGAGGTGGACTGGTCGGCGAAGACGGACCACCTGACCGAGGGATGGCGGGACCGGTTCGCCGACGAGACCGCCCGGCTGGTCGAGGCGTGGGCCGACCCGGCCGCCGAGGAGGGCGCCTCGCCCGGCATGGGGCTGCCCCAGGAGACGGTCGGCCTGATGGGGGTCATCGACCTGGCCGTGCACGGTTGGGACCTGGCCCGGGCCACCGGTCAGCCGTACCAACCGGCGCCCGAGGTCACCGCCGCCGGTCACCGGTTCCTGGATGAGATGGGCCCGATGGGCCGCCAGATGGGCGCCTTCGGCCCGGAGGTGACGACCGGCCCGGACTGCACCGAGCTGGACCGCCTGCTCGGCCGCGCCGGCCGCGACCCGGCCTGGAGCCGCTGAACCGCATCGACCGACGCTTGACATCGGCTATTCACTGAGTGAATAGTGGCCCGGTGTCCACTTCGCACGTCCTGCTGGGGCTGCTCGCGGCCGGCAACCGGCACGGGTACGAGCTGAAGCGTGCCCACGACGCCCGGCTGCCCCGGGCCAAGCCGCTGGCGTTCGGGCAGGTCTACGCGACCCTGGGCCGGTTGGCGCGCGACGGTCTGGTGGTCGCCACCGGGCAGGAGCGCGAGGCCGGCCCGGACCGGACGTCCTACCAGCTCACCGGGCAGGGCCGCGAGGCGCTGGACCGGTGGCTCGGCGCCGTCGAGCCACCCGCGCCGTACGTCACCAGCACGCTCTTCGCCAAGGTGGTGGTGGCGCTGCTGGTCGCCGACGTGAGCGCCGCCCGCTCGTACCTGGTGGCGCAGGGGCGGGCGCACACCGACCGGCTGCGCGAACTCACCGCTGTCAAGACGGCACCCTCGGCCACCCTCGACGACGTGGTCTCGGCCGACTACGCCATCGCCCACCTCGACGCCGACCTGAGGTGGCTGCGGACCACCCTGGACCGGGTCGCCGACTGGCACCGGGAGGTGCACTCGTGACACAACTCCAGGCTCGCGGCGTGGTGAAGGCGTACGGGCCGACACCCGCCCTCGGCGGCGTCACCCTCGACGTCGCCGAGGGCGAGATCGTCGCCGTCACCGGCCCCAGCGGCTGCGGCAAGTCCACCCTGCTGCACTGCCTGGCCGGGATCCTCCGCCCGGACGCGGGCCAGGTCATCTGGCGCGGCGAGCGGATCGACACCTGGTCGGAGGCGGACCGGTCCCGGCTGCGCCGCACCGAGTTCGGGGTGCTCTTCCAGTTCGGCCAGCTCGTCGCCGAGCTGACCGCGGCGGAGAACGTCGCCCTCCCGCTGCTCCTCGCCGGCACGGGGCGGCGAGAAGCGCGGGTGGCGGCGCTCGGCTGGCTGGACCGGCTCGGGGTGGCCGAGTTGGCCGATGTCCGGCCCGGCGAGATGTCCGGCGGGCAGCAGCAGCGGTGCGCCACCGCCCGGGCCTTGGTCACCGAGCCCCGGGTGCTCTTCGCGGACGAGCCGACCGGCGCGCTGGACACGCTCAGCGGCGAGCAGGTGCTCACCCAGCTGGTCCGGCTCGCCCGGCAGCAGCGCACCAGCGTCGTGCTGGTCACCCACGAGCCGCGGATCGCCGCGTACGCCGACCGGGAGGTGATGCTCCGCGACGGGGCGGTCGACGCCAGCGGGCTCGGGCTCGACCTGCCGTTCGCCGGCGGCGCCCGGTGAGGCCCGCCGTCCTGCTCCGGCTCGCCCTGGCCGGCAACCGCACCGACACCGCCCGGGTGGTGCTGACCGCGCTCAGCGCCGCCCTGGCCACCCTCGCCGGCCTGGCCGCGCTCACCGTGCTGGCCATCCCGACCCCGCCCGGCGGCCGCGGGAACAACAACTCCGAGCAGTACGCCAACGCCCTGCTCCGCGAGCCCGGCCTGCGCGGCGGCACCGCGATCGCGCTGCTCCTGCTCACCGTCCCGGTGCTGGCGCTGGCCGGGCAGTGCGCCCGGCTCGGTGCCCCCGCCCGGGACCGCCGGCTCGCCGCCCTGCGCCTGGCCGGGGCCACCTCCGGCCAGGTGACCCGGCTCGCGGTGCTGGAGACCGGCCTGGCCGGCCTCCTCGGGACCCTCCTCGGGCTGGCCGTCTTCCTCGGCGGCCGGCGGCTGCTCGACGCGCCGGACGCGCGGGGGCGGCTCGCGCTTCCCACCGACGTGCTCCCGGCCACCGGAGTGATCGGGGCGGTGGTGCTCGGGCTGCCGCTGGCGGCGGCGCTGCTCGGCGCGGTGCTGCTGCGCCGGGTCACCGCCACCCCGTTCGGCGTGGTGCGCAAGGTCCGCCGGGAACGGGCGCCCGGGCCGTGGGCCGGCCTGCTGATCGTCGCCGGCCTCGCCGCCTTCGCCGCCCTGGACCCGGTGCTCGACTGGTACCAGGACCACCACCGGGAACCCCCGCTGCTGCTGCCACCGCTGCTGCTGCTCGGGGGCGGGCTCGCCGCGCTGACCGGGGTGGTGGTCGGCACCGGCTGGCTGTCGTACACCTCCGGTCGGCTGCTGCACCGGTACGCCCGGCGACCGGCCGCGCTGCTGGCGTCCCGGCGGTTGACCAGCGACCCGTGGGCCGGCAGCCGCACCTTCGCCGCCCTGCTGGCCGCCGTGATCGTGGGTGGCGGAGCGGCCGGGATACGGGCCTCGTTCGAGGCCCACGCCGAGGTCGAACGGCTCACCGGCCAGGACCGTGGCGGCAGCGACGGCTTCTACCTGCGCACGATGGACCTCGTCGACCTGGCGGTCGGCGTGGCCATGGCGATCGCCGCCGGCGGGCTGATCGTCGCCCTGGTCGAGGGGATCGTCGCCCGACGGCGGGCGTATGCGGCGCTGGTCGCCACCGGGGTGCCCCGGGGGACGCTCGCCCGGTCGGTCGCCTGGCAGGCGCTGGCGCCGGCGGTGCCGGCGGTGGGGCTCGCGCTCACCGTGGGCCTGCTGCTCAGCCGGGGCGTCGCCGGTCACGCGGTGACCGGTGGCGGCTACTCCACCGAGTTCTGCGACGGCGCCGAGTCGCTCTGCGCGGACCCGGCGACCCGGGCGCAGTACCTGCGGACTCTGTGGGTGCCCGAGGTGACGGTGACGCCCGACGTACCGCTGGGGCAGTTGGCCCTGGTCGGCGCCGGCGCCCTGGTCGCGGTGCTGGTGACGGTCGCGGTCGGCCTGCTCCTCCTGCGCGCCAGCACCGCGGTCGAGGAGTTGCGCACGGCCTGACCGTGTAACACCGGGTACGGCCACGGCGCTTGTGACTCGGAAGCCCGCCAGCGGAGGTGGAACCGCGGGCGGCGGGGCAGGGAGATCACCAGATGCACAACCAGCCGGGCGGTACGACGCCGCCGGTGTTCGTCGACCGGACCGGAAAGCGTCGCCGGCTCATGACGATCGCCGGCACCGCGATGGGGCTCGGCCTGCTCACCAGCATCGGGCTGATCCTGGCCGGGATCTTCGGCGACAGCACCGTCCCGCTGCCGGGCTGGACCGACCCCCGGGCGCGGCCGCCGATCGAAGCGGGCGTGAATGCTCCAGAGGAACTGGGTCAGCCGGACAGCCCGGCCGCCTCGTCGCGACCGTCGCCGGTGACCGGCACCGGCGCGCCGACGCCCATTCGGACGGCCGATCCGTCCGCCACCACGACCGCACGCCCGGGGCCCCAGCCGTCCGCCAGCGTGCCCGGCCAGGGCGACGTGCGGCGTACCGCCAAGCCCAGCCGCTCACCCGGCAAGCCGCACTGACCGTGGCGCGTCACGTAGCCCGCCGCGACCCGCGGGCCCACTGGGTGCTGCTCCTGCTCGGCCTGTTCCTGCTGCTCGCCGCGCTGACCGTCAACGGGCTGGTCACCGGGCTCGCCGGCGGCTCCGGACCGTCCGCCGCCCCGGACGTGCCCGGGCCGAGGACGGTCACCGACGGTGGGCCGGTGCTGCGGCTCGACCAGCCCGAACCGGTCAGCCGGCGGATGCCGGACCGCACGGTCGCACTCACCTTCGACGACGGGCCGGACCCGCGGTGGACGCCCGAGCTGCTCGACGTGCTGCGCCGGCACGGGGCGCACGCCACCTTCTTCGTGGTCGGCTCCCGGGTCAACGCGCACCCCGAACTGGTCCGGCGGATCCTCGACGAGGGGCACGAGCTGGGCTCGCACACCTACACCCACGCCGACCTCGCCACGGTCTCCGGCTGGCGGGCCGACCTGGAGCTGTCGCTGACCCGCAAGGCGATCGCCGCGGCCACCGGCCGGGAGGTCACCCTGCTCCGGCCCCCCTTCTCGTCCACCACCCCGTCGCTGACCGCCGCCGGATACGACGCGCTGCGGGCCGCCGCCGGCAGCGGGCACGTGGCCGTGCTCGCCGACCTGGACCCCAAGGACTGGCAGCGCCCGGGCGTACCGGCGATCGTCCGGGCGGCGACTCCGCAGCCGGGGCGGGGCGCGGTGGTGCTCATGCACGACGGCGGCGGTGACCGCGGCCAGACCGTGGCGGCCGTGGACCAGCTGCTCACCCGGCTGTCGAAGCAGGGCTACCGGTTCACCACCGTCTCCGAGGGCGTCGATGCGCCGCCGTCGACCGTCCCGGCCGGCGTCGGCACCCGGCTGAGCGGCCACGCGCTGCGCTGGACCCAGACCGGGGCCGAGTGGGCGGCCACCGCGATGAACATCCTGCTCGCCGTCGCGCTGGTGCTCGGCATCGCCCGGCTCGCCGTACAGGTGACCTGCGCGCAGCTGCACGTCCGCCGGGTACGCCGGCCCCGGCACCCCCGGCCGCCGGTCACCGCGCCGGTCTCGGTGATCGTGCCCGCGTACAACGAGGCGGCGAACATCGCGGCGACGGTGCGGTCGCTGGTGGCCAGCGCGTACCCGGCGCTGGAGGTGATCGTGGTGGACGACGGCTCCAGCGACGGCACCGCCGACATCGTCGAGCGGATGGGCCTGCGCGGGGTGCGGGTCATCCGGCAGGCCAACGCCGGCAAGCCGGCCGCGCTGAACACCGGCATCCGGGCCGCCCGGGCCGACCTGCTGGTGCTGGTCGACGGGGACACCGTCTTCCAGCCGGACACCGTGCACCGGCTGGTGCAGGGCTTCGCCGACCGCACCGTCGGGGCGATCTCCGGCAACACCAAGGTTGCCAACCGGCGTCGACTGCTGGGCCGCTGGCAGCACCTGGAGTACGTGATCGGCTTCAACCTCGACCGCCGGATGTACGACGTGCTGGAGTGCATGCCGACCATCCCCGGCGCGATCGGCGCGTTCCGCCGCGAGGTGCTGCTCGCCGTCGGCGGCGTCCCCTCGGACACCCTCGCCGAGGACACCGACCTGACCATGCAGGTGCTCCGGGCCGGCTGGCGGGTGGTGTACGAGGAGGCGGCGATCGCCTGGACCGAGGCGCCCTCCTCGCTGCGCCAGCTCTGGCGGCAGCGCTACCGCTGGTGCTACGGCACCATGCAGGCGATGTGGAAGCACCGGCACGCCCTGCGCGAGCCGGGGGCCGGGGGCAAGCTGGGCCGGCGGGGCCTGCCGTACCTGACGGTGTTCCAGATCGTGCTGCCGCTGGCCGCCCCGGCGGTCGACGTGTACGCCGTCTACGGCCTGCTCTTCCTGCCCTGGTCGACGCTCGTGCTGGCCTGGCTGGGGCTGCTCCTGCTCCAGGGGCTGACCGCCGCGTACGCGCTGCGCCTGGACCGGGAGGGCTTCGGCCCACTGTGGACGTTGCCGTTGCAGCAGCTGGTCTACCGGCAGGTGATGTACCTGGTGGTGGTGCAGTCGGCGGTCACCGCGGTGATCGGCAACCGGCTGCGCTGGCAGCGGATGGTCCGCACCGGCGAGGCGGCGGCGCTGGTCGGCGCGGCCCCGCCCGGCCGCTCTCGCTGACCGGGGCGGTGGGGTCAGCGGGAGTCGAGGAGGCCGGCGAACCAGGAGAGGGCCAGGCCGACCACCGCCGAGCAGCAGCAGATCAGCAGGGTGGCGGCGACCACGCCGACGATCAGCCAGGCCGGCCCGCGCCGGGCCGCACCCGGTTCCGCTCCCGCCTGCGCTCCCGCTTCCGCGCCCGCTTCCGGTTCCGGTTCCGGTTCCGGTTCCGGTACGTCCGGGCCGGGCGGCTCCTCGTCCGCCCGGCCCTCGTCGTGACTGGTCAAGCCGGCGGCCTCAGGCGCGGCCGAGCTTGTCGAGGATCCAGGCGTTGATGAACGCCTCCTCGCGCCAGGAGTCGTACCGGCCGCTCGGGCCGCCGTGCCCGGCGCCCATCTCGGTCTTGAGCAGGTAGTCGCCCTGCGGGGCGATCGCCCGCAGCCGGGCGATCCACTTCGCCGGCTCGTGGTAGAGCACCCGGGTGTCGTTGAGGCTGGTCACCGCGAGGATGGCCGGATAGTCGACGGCCGTCACGTTCTCGTACGGGGTGTACGACTTCATGTACGCGTACACCTCCGGGTCGGCGAGCGGGTTGCCCCACTCCTCCCACTCGGTGACGGTCAGCGGCAGCGACGGGTCGAGGATCGAGGTGAGCGCGTCCACGAAGGGCACCTGCGCCACGATCCCGGCGAACGCGTCCGGAGCCAAGTTGGCGACCGCGCCCATCAGCAGCCCGCCGGCCGAGGCGCCCCGGGCGACCAGCCGGTCGGCGGCCGTCCAGCCGGCCTTGACCAGGTGGCGGGCGCAGGCCACGAAGTCGGTGAAGGTGTTCTTCTTGGCCAGCAGCTTGCCCTCGTCGTACCAGCGTCGGCCCAGTTCACCGCCGCCGCGGATGTGCGCCACGGCGAAGACGACGCCCCGGTCGAGCAGGGAGAGCCGGGCGATGGAGAACCACGGGTCCATGCTGGCCTCGTACGAGCCGTACCCGTAGATCACGCAGGGGGCCGAGCCGTCCTTGGGCGTGCCGGCGCGGCAGACCAGCGAGATCGGCACCCGGGTGCCGTCGTCGGCGAGCGCCCAGTCACGGTGCTGCTCGTAGTCGGCCGGGTCGTACGCCCGCCCGTCCGGCCCCGGCCGGACCGGCTTGCGGCGGCGCAGCACCATCTGCCGGGTGACCAGGTCGTAGTCGTACACCGAGTCCGGGGTGACCAGGGAGGTGTAGCGCAGCCGGATCTGCCGGGTGCGGTACTCCGGGTTGGCGTCCAGGCCGACGCTGTAGATCGGTTCCGGGAAGTCGATGTCGTGGGCGTCGCCGTCGCCGACCGGGATGACCCGCAGGCCGGTGAGGCCGTTGCTGCGCAGCGAGACGATCAGGTGGTCGGAGAACGCGTCGACCGACTCCAGCCGGGTGCCGGGGGAGTGCTCGATCAGCGGCACCCAGTCGCCCGGCGCGTCCGCCGAGGTGTACGCCAGCGCGAAGTCCTCCGCGCCGTCGTTGTGCAGGATCAGGAAGCGGTGGCCGTGGTGCTCGACCGTGTACTCGATCCCCTGCCGGCGCGGGGCGATCACCGCCGGCTCGCCGGTGGGGTTGCCGGCCGGGACGACCCGGACCTCGCTGGTCACCTTGCTGTGGATGTCGATGAGCACGAAGCGCTCGGAGCGGGTCAGGTCGACGCCGACCCAGAACCGCTCGTCGTCCTCCTGGTGCACCACCACGTCCTCGGTCGACGGGGTGCCGACGGCGTGCCGCCACACCCGGTTGGGCCGCCACGCCTCGTCCACGGTGACGTAGAAGAGCACCGAGGCGTCCGCCGACCAGGCGGTGCCGTAGAAGGTGCCGGGCACCTCGTCGGCGAGCAGTTCGCCGGTGCTCAGGTCCTTGATCCGCAGGGTGAACCGCTCGTCGCCGGCGAAGTCCGTCGAGTACGCCAGCCAGCGCCCGTCCGGGCTGACGTCGAACGCGCCGAGGGCGAAGAAGTCGTGCCCCTCGGCGATCAGGTTGCCGTCGAGCAGCACCTCCTCACCGTCGAGCGGGGCGCCGTCCGCGCTGACCGGGGGCACGGTCTCGCCGTCGCGGACCGCCCGGCGGCAGTGCACGCCGTACTGCTGGCCCTCGACCGTGCGGGTGTAGTACCAGTAGCCGCCCTTGCGGCTGGGCACCGAGAGGTCGGTCTCCTGGGTGCGCCGGCGGGTCTCCTCGAACAGCTCCGCGCGCAGCCCTTCCAGGTGCGCCGTGCGGGCCTCGGTGTACGCGTTCTCGGCGGTCAGGTGGGCGATCGTCGCCGGGTCGTCCTTGGCGGCGAGCCAGGCGTACTCGTCGATGACGGTGTCGCCGTGGTGGGTGCGCTCGGCGGGCACCCGGTTCGCGACGGGCGCGGAGGTCTTCTTGGTCACGGGCGTCACGTTACCGGCCGGGCACCGCCCGCGACCCGGCCTCTTCGCCCGACCCGCCGCCAGGTCTTTCGAACATGTGTACGATGACCGGCATGGCGGCAGCAGCACGATCCACCGGCGCAATGGAGATCACCCGACGGCTGGCCGCGATCTGCGGTCCCTCCTTCGCCCGCTTCGCCGGGGCGGCCGACGAGGTCGCCGGGCGGGCCGCCCGCTGGGTGGCGGTGCCCGGCGCCGCCGAGGCCGCCGCCGAGGTGCTGCGGCTGGCCGCCCGGCACGACCTGAGCGTGGTGCCCCGGGGCGCCGGCACGAAGATCGACTGGGGTGCGGCACCGGCCCGGGTCGACGTCATGCTCGACACCGGCCGGCTCGCCGGCCTCGGCCATCAGCCGGTCGGCTCGCCGATGGCCGAGATCGGCGCCGGCACCCCGCTGCGCGCGGTGCAGTCCATCCTCGAGCGCACCGGCCGGCGGCTGCCGCTGGATCCGTCCTCGCCCGGCGCCACCCTCGGCGGGGTGCTCGCCGCCGACGAGGCCGGCCCGCTGCGCCACCGGTACGGCACCGCCTGCGAGCAACTGGTCGGCCTGCGCTGGCTGGACGCCGACGGTGAGCTGGTCAGCGCGGGCGCGGCCGAACCGCCGGCCGGGCCGGCGCCGGTCGGGCTCGACGTGGGCCGGCTGCTCTGCGGCTCACAGGGCGGGCTCGGGGTGCTGGTCTCGGCCACGCTGCGGGTGCAGGCCGTGCCGGCCAGCCGGGTCTGGGTGACCCGGCCGGTGTGGACGCCGCTGGAGGTGCACGACCTGGTGTGCGCGGTGCTCGCCGCCCGCCTCGACGCGGCCGCCGTCGAGCTCGACCTGCCCGCCGCCGGGTCCCGGTCGCACCGGCCGGTGCACCAGTCGCTGGCGGCGGCCCGCGCCAACCACCCCTCGATGGCCGGGCGGCGGGGCGAGCAGCCGGCGGCGCGCGACGGCGCCGGCACCCTGGCGGTGCTGCTGGAGGGGGGTCCGGCCGACGTCACCGAGCGGGCCGAGCGGCTGGTGGCGCTCTTCGAGGGCCAGGCGAGCGTGCTCGACGCGGCCCCGTCGTGGTGGCGGCGCTACCCGTTCGGGCCGGGCGACACGGCGTTGCGCATCGAGGTGCCGATCACCGACCTGCACGCCGCGGTCTACGCGCTGCGGGACGCGGCCGGCGCTCCGGTCCCGGTGCGCGGCTCCGCCGGGCTGGGCGTGGTGCACGCGGCCCTGCCCGGGTCGCTGCCCGGCGACCGGGTCGCCTCGATCCTCGCCGCCGTACGCGGGGTGCTGCTCGCCCGGCGGGGGCGGTGCGTGGTGGTCAACGCGCCCGAGCCCGTCCGGCAGGCCGTCGACGTGTGGGGTGAGGCGGCGGTGATTCCCCGGCTCCGGGCGGCGAAGGACCATCTCGACCCGCACCGGCGGCTCGCCCCGGGCCGCCTGCCCGGCGGGCTGTGAGCGCCGGCGGTCAGTCCAGCCACCACCGCTGCATGACGTGCAGCGCCGGGGTGAAGCGCAGCACCGTCAGCGCGAGCGTGGTGAGCGTGGCGGCGAGCAGCAGGGCCCGGGCGCGCGGCGGCAGCCGGTCCCGCTCCCGGGCCAGCACCGCCCCGGTGTAGAGGGCCAGCGCCGGCCCGAGCACGACTCCCGCGAGATACAGCAGGGACACGGCCAGATAGAGCCAGGCGAACGGGTTCGCCCCGCTCATCCCGAACGGCACCATGTCCTTCGGGTCGTACTGGCCGGTGACCATGTCCGCCGGGCCCACCCCGGCACTGGCCATTCGACCCAGGTAGGCCGCCGCCGGCACGACGAGCGCCCCGGCGAGCACGAGGTGCCCGGTGAGGATGACGCCGACCCGCGGGCGGCGTTCCTCGCTGACACCCGCGACATCCGACATGCGGTCACGGTACTCGCATCGACATACGTGCGATGTCCCTCGCCGTTGGCCTACGGGCCCGGGCGGCCAGGCGACGGGCTCAGAGACCGTCGGGTAACCGGTTGAGGGCTGAGGGTTATAGCGAGACGCGCCGATTGGCGGTGCTCGACAAATAGATCATCCCCGCCATGATCGCGATGTGTGTGCAACAGAGATCGTGGCGGGGATGATGCCCGCTCATGTTATCCGTCGAGTG
>NZ_JAGPYL010000065.1:0-37719 GCF_018070095.1 Micromonospora sp. U56 | reverse complement strand
GTCTCCGGCGTCGGGGTGGGCGCGGTCTCGTCGGTCGAGGTCGTCGACTGCGCCCCGGAATCCCGGACGGGAGGGGTGGCCCGGCTGCGGCGGGCCGGTCGGGTCCGTCCGGTGCCGGTGGCGGGCGAGCCGTCGTCCGGGCGGCTGGTCCCGTCCGGCCGGGTGTCGGCCGGGGCCGGGTCCGTCCCGGCGAGCGGATCGGCGAGCCCTGTCCCGTCCGGTCGGGTGGCGGTCGTGGTCGCTGTGCCGACCGTCGGCCGGGTGGCCGCGCCGGAACCCGGGTCGCCCGTCGGGCCGGCGGCCCGCCGCGTCGCGCCGGACCGACCGGGGGTGTCGAAGGGCTGGCCGGCCGACGCGAGGTCGCCGTCGAACCCGCCGTCGAACCCGCCGTCGTCCAGGTCGCCGGTGCGCTGCCGGGGCACCATCGCCGGGCGAGCGGGCGCGCGCCGTTCGGCGCGCTGGGCGAGCGCGGCCACCAGCACCGAGCCGGCCGCGCCGACGAGGACCGCGTACGGTGCGACGAAGTGCGCCGAGACCTGCGCGGGGGTGACCTCGGCCAGCCGGGGCACGGCGACGAAGTAGGCGACCGCGACGAGCAGCGGACCCGCCGCACCGGACACGGCCGCGCCGAGCCGATGCTCCGCCACCCGGGCAATACGCCGCGCGGCCAGCGCGCCGATCAGCAGCGCCGAACCGGCGGCCAGCAGCACCCCCGGCCAGTAGACGTAGTCCCGCAGCCAGAACCGGGTGCTGTCGGTATTGATCTGCCAGATCCCGAGCTGGGCGGTGGTCAACCCGCGTCCCGCGAGCACCCCGTCCGCGACCGACACCACGGCGAGCAGCCAGATCCAGCCCACCGTGGCGATCACGTTGGTCGCGACGGCCCGCGTGTGCAGCGCCCAGATCGCGGTCAGCAGCCCGACCAGCACGCCGACCGCCGCGTACCCGGCGGCCAGGCTCTGTGGCGAGAAGGTGTCGGGCACGGTCGCCGCCCGGGCGGGCACGGCCACCAGCAGCACCGTGATCAGCGCACCCACCGCGCCGGCCACGGCCAGCGTCATCCGGCGCAGCGTGCCGCCCGGCGCGGCGTCGCCGTCGTGTCCCCGTTCCTCCAGCCGCTGGGCGCAGACGGCCCCGGCGATGGTGGAGACGGCCGCGATCCAGGTCGCCCAGGCGAGGCTGGCGTACCAGGCGGCGCCGGCAGCGGCGGGCTCGGCCGGCGCCCAGTCGATGACGCCCAGCCCGTAGGCGAAACCCAGTTGTGCCGCACCCACGCCGGCAGCGACGCCGACCGCGGTGGCGACCGATCCTCCCCAGCCCAGTCTGGCCATGCCGGGGAGCGTAGCGTCCCCTGCTCGGCGCGGCGAGCCGTGTGACGGCCGGGACGACGTGCGGTGACGGCTTGGCATCGCCCGGTACGGTCGCTGGTGACGAGGCGGAGAGTGCGATGAGCGACGGACACACCCTTCTGGACACTCCACAGCCGGGGCCGCGGGGTCGCGCCCCGCTGCTGATCGGCGGCGGGCTGGCCTTCGTCCTGCTGGCCACCGTGGGTGCGACCGCCGGTTGGGTGCTGGCCGGGCCGGACGAGCCGTCCTCCACCGATCCGCCGGCCGCGGTCGCGTCGACCGCCCTGACCTCGGCACCCGCCCCGACCTCGGCCGCCCCGTCACCGGCGGCGCAGCCCGCGACCGTCGCACCGACGACCCCCCGGACCACCGCGCCCGCCGAGCCGAGCAAGCCCCCCGCCGGGTACGTGACCGTCCCCGACCTGGTCGGTGACGGCTTCGAGGGGGTACGCAGCGACCTGCGGGACCGGAAGCTGGGGTGGCGGCTGATCTTCGGCACCGGGTTGGGCGAGAAGGTCGAGCGCCTGGACCCCGCCCCCGGCACCCGGGTGAGCCACGGCACCACCGTCAAGGTGTACGTCGCCGGGCCGGCACCGGAGGCGGAGGTGCCCGATCTGGACGACTACGACTGCGCCGACGCCGCCGCGACGATCGTCGAGCGCGGCTTCTACCCGCGCTATCGCACGGGCCGGGTCGGCAAGGTCAGCTCCCAGGATCCGGAGCCCGACGTGACCCGGCACTGGAACGACGAGGTCGCCATCTCCTGCGGCGGCCAGGAGTAGGCGCGGGCGGGTCGTCGCGCCGATCCCGGCGGCTGGTGATTCCGACCGTTACCGTGGACCGTCGAGGGCCACGACGCCTGCCCCGGTGGGAGAGGACGTGCGATGAGCGACGACCGCCAGGAGCCCGCCCCCGACGCGAACCACCCGCTGCCCTCCGATGACGACCGGACCCGCTCGCTGCCCGGCGCCGGCGACGGACAGCCGCCGGGCCCCCCCACCCCCGAACCCTTGGACGCCACCGCCCGGCATGAGCCGTTGGACGCCACCGCCCGGCATGAGCCGTTGGACGCGACGGCCCGGCACGAGCCGCTGGACCAGACCCGGCCGCTGCCCCCGACCGGTGCCGGGGAGCAGACCGTGCCGGCCGCGCCGCCCGTCTGGTCCGGGCGGGCCGGGGTGCCACCCCCGCGTCCGGCCGACTACCGGGAGCCGGTCGAGTGGTACGGCGAGGAGCAGCGTGGGCGTCGCTGGTGGATGCCGATCCTGCTGGGCATCCTGGCGCTGCTGCTGCTCGCCGCCCTCGGCACGGGGATCTGGCTGGTGCTGCGGGCCGACGAGCGGGACGAGGAACCCTCGCTGCCGCCGCCGACCAGCGCGCCGGTGACCACGGCCGCGACCACCGCCGCCCCGACCACCGAGGCGCCCAGCACGCCGGCCACCACGGCGGCCGCCCAGATCCCGGTGCCGCCCCTGGTGGGGCTGCCGCGGGCGTCGGCCGAGCGGATTCTGGACCGGCTCGACCTGTCGTACCGGGTGCGGACGCGGGAGTCGTCGGAGCAGCCGCCGGGCACCGTTATCGAGACCGACCCGGAGGCGGGTGAGCTGGTCGACGCCGGTGACCGGGTGACGTTGGTGGTGGCCGCCGCGCCGTCGCCGACGGCTTCCCCGACCCGGACGGTCGAGCCGACGCCCGAGGTCACCCCCACCGGCTAGGAGGCTGTCGGCTCACCACATCCGGCGTCGCGTGCCGACCAGTCCCAGCCCGGCCAGGGAGATGGTCAGGCCGAGCAGGCCGGAGTAGAAGAGCGACTGGCTGAGCGCCTGCCGGTCGTCGGCCGTGGACGAGCCGGCCAGGGCCGCCTCGTCGCCGCCGGTGCCGGGCCGGGATCCGGCGCCGCTGGCGGGATCCTCCGAGGCGTTCGCCTCGGGGCCCGGTGTGGTGTCGCCGTACCGGTGGTCGTCGGGTGCGGCGAAATCGGCCGGGTAGTCGGAGTCGTCCTCGTAGCCGGGGTACCCGGCCACGCCGGGAGGTGGTGAGTTCTGCTCGACCACGGTGATCTCGGGAGCAGGAACCGGCTCGGCCAGCCGGGTCGCCGATTCGGCCGGATAGCGCACCACCACCACGAGGGTGGTGACGGCGCCGACCAGCGCCAGCAGCCCGAAGGCGTAACCGATACGGGACCTGTGGTGCCGCCGCGCGGCGGGCATATTGACCATGGCCATCCCAGGTTCAGGGTCCGGGACGCGCGGGGTGGTGACTTTGCCGGGGTGGGCGTACCGAGTCTATGGCGACGGCACGCCCACCGGCCGGGTAATGGCGGAGGTCAGCCCACCGCCACCGGGGCGCGGCCGATCGTCCGTCGGGTCCGTACGGTGTGCTGGCGCGGCACGGGCGCCGTCTGGAGCTGCCGGAGACCGGCCTCCTGCACGAAGATCGACCGTCGGTTGATCGCGTCCCCCGCCGCGTTCAACTCGTAACCGTCGAGCCAGAGCCAACCGTCGTAGGTGGGCCAGTCGAGCACCCGGATGACCCGGAACGTGATGGGTCGGATGAACTGGACACTCGCCGCGCGAGTCACGTGCAGTACGTCACCGGAGCGGGGAAGCACATGGGCTCCTGGGGAGGGTATGGCCGGCGGTGCCGGACCGGAGGTCATGGGGGAAGGTTTCTGGGGCCCGGTGACGGGATCGTGCCCCGCCGGCCGGTGGATCGGTGGCGGTGGTCGGGCCGTACCCGCTGGTGGCGGACCGCCACCCGACCATCACCGTGCTGCTCCCGGTTACCGCTCCCGCCGCCGCAGCCGTCGGGCGTGCAGCGGCGGGGTCATCACCCCGGGGCAGGACTCGTCGTCGCAGCTGGACCGGGTCGCCCGGCCGTCCCGCCGCCGGTGTCGTCGCCGGACCGGGGAAGCGTGGGGAGACGGTGAGTAACCCGAGCCATACGGACAGAGTGCATCAGTGACGTGCGACATGCAAGTTGCACGTCGACTTTTGCCGATACGCGAGCGCGACACGTGAACGAGGCGCTTGATGACGCCGACCCCGGACCGGCACACTGGACGCCGGTTTCGCCCGACGCGGCCGGTCGACGACCGGCACCACCCCTGCCGCGAACGATCGCCCGCCGTTCGTCGGTCGCGCCTCGGCGGGTGTCGACGCAGGCGCGAGCCACCGGGAGGTAACCGGGTGAGCGCGAGGAACGGGGACCACCACCCGGTGAGTCGCGGGGTGCCGCGGTGAGCGAGCGGCGCAGCCCCACCATCCGGCGTCGCCGGCTGGGCGCCGAACTGCGCCGCCAGCGCGAGGCGGCGGGGATAACCATCGAGACGGTCGCCGAGCAGCTCGAGTGCTCGGCGTCGAAGATCTCCCGGATCGAGACCGGCCACACCTCCGCGACCCCGCGGGACGTCCGCGACATGCTGCGGATCTACGGCGTGGTGGGTGTCGAGAGCGACGAGCTCGTGCAGATCGCTCGGGAGGCCCGGCAGAAGGGTTGGTGGCACCCCTACAGCACCGTGCTGGTCGGGGCGTACGTCGGCCTGGAGGCGGCGGCCAGCTCGATCCGGGCGTACGAACAGCAGGTGGTCCCGGGCCTGCTGGAGACCGAGGAGTACGCCGGGGCAATGATCCGGGCGGCTCGCCCGGACTTCACCGTCGACCAGGTGCAGCAACGGGTGCGTGTCCGTCTGGGCCGTCAGTCGTTGTTGACCCAGGACGATCCGGTCGATTTGTGGGTGGTGCTCGATGAGGCGGTGCTGAGCCGGCCGGTGGGCGGCGACGCGGTGATGCGTGGCCAGCTCCAGCGGCTGGTGGAAGTGGCGGAACTGCCGAACGTGACGCTTCAGGTCCTGCCCTTCGAGGTGGGCGCGCATGCCGGCATGGACGGCACCTTCACCATTCTCAGCTTCCCCGAACCGAGTGATCCCGATGTCGTGTACGCGGAGAACGCCACGGGTGGGCTCTTCCTGGAGAAGAGCGACGAACTGCAGAAGTACAGCTTCATCTTCGATCACATTCGAGCAGCGGCCATTCGCCCGGAGGAATCCATAGCTCACATCGCGAAACTGGTAGAGGAGCCGCTGTGGAAATGGCGACCAAGGAGTTCCCCGTGGACCTGAGGCACGCGACGTGGTTCAAGAGTTCGAAGAGCGGGCCGAACTGCGACAACTGCGTCGAGGTGGCGTACGTGACCGGGGCGGTCGGCGTTCGGGATTCGAAGGACAAGACGGGCCCGGCCCTGGTCTTCGCTCCGGGAGACTGGCACGCCTTCGTCACCCGGACACGGAGCGGCGGGTTCGTCCAGCACTGATCGACGCAACGTGGCGTTGACGACGGGTCGACCGGGGATGTGTCCGGCCGGCCCGTCGCCACTTGCGTTCCGTCTCGTTGAACCCCTCGATACGGCGCTGGTCGACAACCCGCCGCACGGATCGGAAACCGAGCGAGGCAGGCGAGACGGATGACGACGATCGGTTCAGACAACCTCACCAACGGCCCGGGCAAGTCGGAGCGCTTCGGCGGCAAGTACCGCGGCGCGCGCCGGGACACCGTGCTCACCGAGGTCGTGTCCACCGACAGCGAGGCCGGCGGGCGGGACGCCGGGTCGGCCGCGCCGGAGCAGGCCGGGCCGCCGCTGACGCTGCCCTCGCTCGACCCGAACCCGCTGACCGAGCCCTCGTTCCCGCCGGCCGGGTGGCCGCTGGAGCCGAACGAGTCGCTGGTCGACCATCCGCTGCTGCGCGGCCTGCTGATGGAGTTGCCGCCGAAGGGCAGCGTGCCGCCGCCCGGCTGGCTGGACCGTTGGTTCGAGGCGACCCGGGCGATCCTGGAGCTGCTATACGTGCAGGGGCCGAGCCGCACGCGCTGAGGTCGCCGTCGCCTCCGGTAACGCCCGCTCGGCGAGCCGGCTGTGGCGGAGCGCCAGGCGTACCCCGATCGCGATGACCGCGAGACCGCCCAGGGTGACGGCCGGTCCGGTCAGGCGGGGGTCGGCGGCGAGGTCCAGCCCCGCGGCCGACAGCACCGGCGGCAGTGTGGCCAGCGCGGTGACCTGCACCGGCAGGCCGATCAGTGGATGCGCCCCGGCGGCCCGCAGGCCGTGCGGCGCCGGCGTCTCCGGCGCGGTGGCGAACGCGCCGGCGCCGGCCCGGAGCCGGCGCAGCCGCCGCACCGTGCAGACCGCGACGGCGAGCGCCGGGCCGGCGGCCAGGCCGAGCCCGGCGGCGGCCCGGTCGACCGGCGTCGCGCCGGCACTGGTCAGGCCGACCGCCAGCACCGCCGCCGTCAGGCCGAGGCCGGTCAGCGTCAGAGCGAGCAACCATCCGGTACGCCGGCGGAGTGCGCCGGCGCGGTCCAGCCGGGGCAGTCGGTCCGCCACCACACCGGCGGCCAGCCAGACCGCGGCGATCGGCAGCAGAACGATGAGATGGCCATCCATGTGCTCAGCCTTCTCCAGTTCGCCGGTCGGCGAATCCGGGGCCGGCCCCCGGTTCGCCCCCCACCTCACCCGTAGGGGCATCTCGCCGGCGTTATGGACGCTTCGACATGTTTAACTCCCGGGCCTCGCCGATCTACCCTCATCTGGATCGGCAACCATCGATCAACCTCGGACTCGCGGGTGGACGGTCGGCTGCCGGTCGGAGGGAGGTAGGGAGATGGGTCTTACACACAGGTCCGCACTCGTGGGGGTGGCCACCCTGGCGATGTTGGCAACCGCCGCACCCGCCATGGCCGCCGAGCCCGTCGGGGTGATCCGGGAAGCGGGCGGGGCCACCGCCGTGCCGGACAGCTACATCGTGGTCTTCAAGGACAGCGCCGTCGGCCGGAGCCGGGTGGGTGACAACGCCCAACGGCTGGTCGGCAGGCACGGCGGCCAGGTCGCCCGCACCTACACCGCCGCGCTGCGCGGCTTCGAGGTCAAGGTCGGCGCGACGGCGGCGGCCCGGATCGCCGCCGACCCCGCGGTGGCGTACGTCGAACAGAACCACACGGTCTCCATCTTCGGCACGCAGACCAACCCGCCCTCCTGGGGCCTGGACCGGATCGACCAGCGCAACCTGCCGCTGAACAGCTCGTACACCTACCCGACCACGGCGTCCAACGTGCGCGCCTACGTCATCGACACCGGCGTGCTGTACGGGCACAACGACTTCGGCGGCCGGGCGGTCTCCGGCTTCGACGCGGTGGACGGCGGCTCCGCCGACGACTGCAACGGCCACGGCACGCACGTCTCGGGCACCGTCGGCGGCTCCTCGTACGGCGTGGCCAAGGGCGTGCAGATCGTCGGCGTCCGGGTGCTCAACTGCCAGGGCAGCGGCACCAACGCCCAGGTCGTGGCGGGCATCGACTGGGTGACCGCGAACGCGGTGAAGCCGGCCGTGGCGAACATGAGCCTCGGTGGCTCCGCCAACAGCTCGATCGACACGGCGGTCACCAACTCCATCAACTCCGGCATCACCTACGCGGTCGCCGCCGGCAACGGCGACATCTTCGGCAACCGCCAGAACGCCTGCAACTACTCCCCGGCCCGGGTCGGGTCGGCGATCACGGTCGGTGCCACCCAGAACAACGACGCCGCCGCGAGCTTCTCCAACTTCGGCACCTGCGTCGACATCCTGGCCCCGGGCGTCAACATCACCTCCGCCTGGTACACCGGCAACAGCGCGACGAACACCATCAGCGGCACGTCCATGGCGTCGCCGCACGTCGCCGGCGCCGCGGCGCTCGTTCTCTCGGCGAACCCGTCGTGGAGCCCGCAGCAGGTTCGCGACAACCTGGTCAACGCCGCGACCCCGAACGTGGTGACCAACGTGGGCACCGGGACCCCGAACCGACTGCTCTACGTGGACAACGGCACCACCCCGCCGACCAACGACTTCTCGGTCTCGGTGTCGCCGACCTCCGGCTCCACCGCGCCGGGCGGTTCGGTGACCGCCACCGTGGCCACCGCCACCACCAACGGCTCCGCGCAGTCGGTCAGCCTCTCCGCCGGCGGCCTGCCGGCCGGCGCGACCGCCTCGTTCAACCCGTCCACGGTCACCTCGGGCGGCTCGTCGACGCTCACCATCGCCACCTCGGCGAGCACCCCCGCCGGCACGTACACCGTCACCGTCACGGGCACGGCCGCGTCGGGCACCCGTACGGCGACGTACTCGCTGACGGTGACCGGCACGGGTGGTGGCGGCTGCTCCGGCAGCAACGGCACGGACGTCGCGATCCCGGACACCGGTGCCACCGTGTCCAGCTCGATCGTGATCTCCGGGTGTGGCCGCAACGCCTCGTCGGCGTCGACCGTCGCGGTGAACATCGTCCACACCTACCGCGGTGACCTGGTCATCGACCTGGTCGCCCCGGACGGCTCCGCGTACCGGCTGAAGAACAGCAGCTTCTTCGACGGTGCCGACAACGTCAACGCCACCTACACCGCGAACCTCTCGTCGGAGGCGGCGAACGGCACCTGGCGACTCCGGGTGCGCGACGTCTACTCGGGCGACACCGGCTACCTCAACACCTGGACCCTGACCCTCTGACGCACCCTCGCCGCGGGGCTCCTTCCGACCGGAAGGGGCCCCGCACCATGCCTGGCCGGGCCCGCCGGCTCCGCAGACCTGCCGGGTGGCGCGGCGGCGCGGGTCAGACCGAGAAGGTGGCCGGGCGTTCCGTGGCCGGCGCCGGGGGCTGCGCCTTCCACAGGCCGGTCTTCTGCCCGGCGAGGCGGGTCAGGTACGCCGGGTTGAGGATGACGTACCGGCGCCAGAGCCGCTTCGGCTCCAGGCCGAGCCGCCAGAACCACTCCAGCCCGGCCCGCTGCATCCACGCGGGCGGTTGCTTGAGCAGGCCGGCGTGGTAGTCGAAGGCCGCGCCGACCGCCATCAGCGGCATGTCCAGCAGCGGCCGCATCGCGTACGCGAAGACTTCCTGGCGCGGGCAGCCCAGGCCGACCAGGACGAGCCGGGCCCCACTGGCCCGGATCCGGTCGGCGATCTCCACGTCCTCGCCCGGCTGGACCGCGCGGAACTTCGACGGCTCGACCCCGGCGATCTTGAGCGCGGGGAACATCCGCTCCAGCGCCGGGATCAGCCGGGCCAGCGTCTCCTCGGTGGAGCCGTAGAGGTAGACCGGCAGCCCCTCCTCGGCGAAGCGGCGCAGCACGTGCAGGGTCAGCGTCGGGCCGTAGACCCGGTCCGCCAGGCCGGCGTGGTGCAGCAGGTTGAGCGCCCAGCGGACCGGCTGGCCGTCGGGGGTGACCACGTCGAAGGAGTTCAGCCGGGCGTTGTGCGCCGGGTCGAGCACGCCGGTCATCACGCCGTGCACGGCCAGCGCGGTCAGCGCCAGCGGCCGGCGCTCGTGCGCGGCGGCCACCACCTGCTCGGTCGCCGAGGTGTAGTCGGTCGCGTCGACCAGGACGCCCAGGACGTTCCGCTTACCCTTGCCGGTCATGCCTGCGGCACCCACTTGTCGACGTTGGCCTCGTAGATCTCCCGCATGATCATCGGTACGTCGTAGACCTGCTTCCAGTCCGGGTAGTCGGCCCGGAAGGCCTCGTTCGAGCCGATCCACCACTTGTGGTCGCCGATCCGGTTCGCCTCGACGTACTCGGTGACCATCTCCCGGCCGGTGATCTGCTCGGCCAGCGTGAACGCCTCGCGGTTGGAGGTGTTGGAGTGCCGGCCGCCGCCCAGGTTGTAGACGGCCGCCGAGCGCGGGTTGCGGAAGAACGCCTCGAACGCGGAGACGACGTCCGAGCTGTGGATGGCGTCCCGGACCTGCTTGCCCTGGTAGCCGAAGATCTTGTACGTGCGGCGCTCCATGTTCGCCCGCATCACGTACCCGAGGAAGCCGTGCAGCTCCGTCGCGGAGTGCGCCGGGCCGGTCAGCGTGCCGCCCCGGAAACAGGCGGTCTTCATGCCGAAGTACCGGCCGTACTCCTGGACCATCACGTCGGCGGCGACCTTGGAGGCGCCGAAGACCGAGTGCAGGCAGGCGTCGATCGACATGTCCTCGCGGATGCCCTGCTCGTACGGGTGGCCCGCCTCGATCTCCCACCGGGTCTCCAGCTCCACCAGGGGCAGGCTGTTCGGACGGTCGCCGTAGACCTTGTTGGTCGAGCAGTGGATCACCGGCGCCTCGATGCAGTGCTCGCGCACGTTCTGCAGCACGTTGAGGGTGCCGCCGGCGTTCACGTCGAAGTCGGTGAAGGGGTCGCGCACCGCCCAGTCGTGCGAGGGCTGCGCGGCGGTGTGGATCACCACGGCGATGTCCCGGCCGTAGCGCGCGAAGAGCTTCGCCAGCGAGTCCCGGTCCCGGATGTCGATGCTGTGGTGCGAGTACGCGGACCCCAGCTCGTCGGCGAGCCGCCGGACGTTCCACGCGGTCGACGCCTCGGCGCCGAAGAACTCCTGCCGCATGTCGTTGTCGATACCGACCACGTCCAGGCCGAGACCGGCGAAGTGCCGGACCGCCTCGGACCCGATCAGACCGCCCGACCCGGTCACCAACGCGACACTCACACGCCACTCCTGGTCAGTAGGAGGCAGGGAAACCCTCGGAGCATAGCGTGACGTCCGGCACGCCCCGATACGAGTCGAGGGCCCCGCAAACTGCGGAGCCCTCGTCGATCTGGTGGGGAAGGGGGGAGTTGAACCCCCACGTCCTTTCGGACACACGGACCTGAACCGTGCGCGTCTGCCATTCCGCCACTTCCCCGTGGCTTGACCCCGAACACTGTAGCTGGTGCCGATCCCGCTGTCGCCAGCGGGCCTACGTGTCCTGCGTCATCGCCTCGACTGGTTACGCTCCGTGGAGCGGTCACCGCCTCGGCGGACGAAACATTAGCACGCCCGGAGGGCCCCTTCCGAACGGCCCGGCACGCGCTCGCCGAGCGGCGCGCGAGCCGCATGCGCGCCGTCCGGATACCATCATGTCCTCGGGACCCGAGGAGGAGCCGGTGAGCGTGCTGCAACGCTTCGAGAAGCGTCTGGAAGGCCTGGTCGAGGGGGCCTTCGCCAAGGTCTTCAAAGGGGTGGTCCACCCCGTGGAGATCCTCAACGCCATGCAGCGGGAGGCCGAGGCGCACAAGGCCATCCTGGCTGGTGGGCGCACGTTGGTGCCCAACCGCTACGTGATCGATCTCTCGCCGTACGACCACAGTCGGCTGGCGCCGTACGCCGCCGCGCTGGCCCAGGAACTGGCCCAGTCGCAGGCGGAGTTCATCGGCGAGCAGGCGTGGACGGTCTACGGCGACGTGATCGTCGAGATCGAGCGCGGCGAGGGACTGGACACCGGCATGTTCCGGGTCACCGCCGAGGTCTACACCGGTGGCGAGGTCGCCCCGGTCTCCGCGCCCGGTGGCTACGACGCCGGCCCGCCGGCGTACCCCGCCTACGACCAGGGCGGCGGCTACGGCCCGCCGCCGGGACAAGGCGCCGGCGCCCGCAACGTCCGGCTGGTCTCCGGTGACGGCCGCACCTACCCGCTCCAGATGGGGTCGACGGTGATCGGTCGCGGCGACCAGGCCAACCTGCGCCTGCCGGACGTCGGGATCTCCCGGCGACACGCCCGGCTGGACTTCGACGGCGGGCAGGTCGTGCTGACCGACCTCGGGTCGACCAACGGCACGATGGTCAACGGCCAGCGCGTCTCCGCGGTCGCCCTCAACCCCGGCGACATGATCCAGCTCGGCACGACCACCCTGACCTTCCGCGTGGACGGCTGACGCGCCTTGCCGGAGCTCGTCATCACCGTCGCCCGGTTCGGGTTCCTCATCCTGCTGTGGATCTTCGTGTTCACGGTGGTCGGCGTGATCCGCCGCGACCTCTTCGCAGGAGCCCGGTCGGGCCGGCTGGTGGCCGCGCCACGCGCGGTGGGCGCCTCCACCGGCCAGGCGGCGAAGCCGGCGAAGGTGAAGCGGGGCAGGGCCGCGCACCAGCTGGTGGTCACCGCCGGCCAGCTCGCCGGCACCCGGATCACCCTCGGCGAAGCCCAGATCACCATCGGACGGGCCGAGGACTCCACCCTCGTCATCACCGACGACTACGCCTCAGCGCGGCACGCCCGGCTCGTGCCGCGCGACGGGCAGTGGTTCGTCGAGGACCTCGGCTCGACTAACGGCACCTACCTGGATCGCGCTAAGGTCTCCGGACCAACCCCCGTCCCCCTCGGCGTGCCGATCCGGATCGGCCGCACTTCTCTCGAATTACGGCCATGACTCTGACCCTGCGCTATGCGGCCCACAGCGACCGCGGTCTGATCCGAGACGGAAACCAAGACTCCGTCTACGCCGGGCCGCGGCTCCTCGCCGTCGCCGACGGCATGGGCGGCATGGCCGCCGGTGACGTCGCCAGCAACATCGTCATCGGTGCCATGGCGCCGCTCGACGAGGACGTCCCAGGGGACGCCCTCGTCGACGCGCTGCGCTCGGCCGTGGGCACCGCCAACCAGCAGCTCCGCGACACCGTGGACGCCAATCCGCAGCTGGAGGGGATGGGCACCACGCTCACCGCGACCCTCTTCTCCGGCAGCAAGCTCGGAATGGTCCACATCGGTGACTCGCGGGCCTATCTCCTGCGCAACGGTGAGTTCGCGCAGATCACCAAGGACGACACCTACGTCCAGATGCTCGTGGACGAGGGCCGGATCAGCGCGGAGGAGGCGAGCAGCCACCCCCAGCGCTCGCTGCTCACCCGCGCCCTGGACGGTCGCGACATCGACCCGGAGTACAGCGTCCGCCAGGTGCTGCCCGGTGACCGCTACCTGATCTGCAGCGACGGGCTCTCCGGCGTGGTCAGCGCGGACACCATCGCCGACACCATGCGGGAGTACACCGACCCGCAGCAGTGCGTCGAGCGGCTGGTGCAGCTCGCGTTGCGTGGCGGCGGCCCGGACAACATCACCGTGATCATCGCGGACGCCACCGACCAGGACATCGTCGAGGCGAGCCCGATCGTCGGCGGTGCCGCGTCCCGGGACCGGGGCATGGCCACCTCGGCCGACGTCTCCACCCCGGCCGCCCGCGCCTCGGCGCTCTCCGCGCCGCGTCCCCCGGTGCCGGAGGACCCGGCCGCCAACCGGGACGACGAGCCGGACCGCCCCCGCCGCCGGCCGCTGCGTACCGTGGCGATGCTGGTGGCGCTGCTGGTGATCCTGGGCGGCGGTCTCTTCGCCGGCTGGAGCTACACGCAGCGGCAGTACTACGTCGGGGCGACCGAGCAGGGGCAGCTCGCGGTCTTCCGTGGCGTCCCCGGCCAGGTCGCCGGGCTCGACCTGTCCAGCGTGCACTCGACCAGCCAGGCCAAGCTGGACGATCTCACCCTCGCCGCGCAGGAGCAGGTCAAGCAGGGCATCCAGGCCAAGAGCGAGCCCGACGCGGTCCGCCGGCTGGCCGAGCTGACCGTCGACGACCCGACCAACCCCAACCTCAAGCCGGTCTGCCCGCCGAGCCCGACGGTGGCGGCGAGCGCCTCCCCGGTCGCGCCGACCGGCAGCCCGGCCCCGCCCACCCCGACCGCCAGCCGCCCTCCGGCCGGCACCGTCACCCCCGCGCCGACCACCACGCCCGACGCCCCGGCCTCCGACCCGGTACCGCCGGTCGTGGATCCGGCGGGCTGCCGGTCGACCGAGTGAATGTCGGCTGAGAGCCCGAGGATCGATCCGTGACCGCAGCCGCCACACCGGCAGTCTCGCCCGCCACAACGGGCGAGCAGCCCGGCGTGCGCCTGGCCCGGTCCCGGCGCAACGCGGAACTCTCTCTGCTGCTGCTGGCCCTGGTGCTGGTGGCGGCGTACGCGGCGATCGTCGAGGCGAACATGCTCGACACGGTCACCCCGGACTTCTGGATGCCGGCGGCGGCGCTGGGCGTGGTCTTCCTCGGCATGCACCTGGTCATCCGGTGGCTGGCGCCCTTCGCCGATCCGGCCCTGCTGCCGGCGGTCGCCCTGCTCAACGGGATCGGGGTCGGCTTCCTGCGCCGGCTCGACCTGAGCAAGGCGGCGCCGGTAGAGCGGGAGACGCTGGCCGTCTTCGCCGGCATCGGCGGTCGGCAGCTCGCCTGGACGCTCGCCGCGGTGGTCCTCGCCGCCGGGCTGCTCGCCCTGATGCGCGACCACCGCTCGGTCTCCCGGTACGCGTACACCCTGGGTCTGGCCGGCATCGTGCTGGTGATGATCCCGGCGGTGCTGCCCGGCCGGTTCTCCGAGATCAACGGTGCCAAGCTTTGGATCCGGGTCGGCGGCTTCTCCATCCAGCCCGGTGAGTTCGCGAAGCTGGCCCTGCTGGTCTTCTTCGCCTACTACCTGGTCCGCAAGCGCGAGGTGCTCTCGCTGGCCAGCCGCCGGATCCTCGGCATCGACTTCCCCCGTGGCCGGGACCTCGGCCCGGTGGTCGTGGTGTGGCTGATCAGCCTCCTGGTCCTGGTCTTCGAGAAGGACCTCGGCACCTCGCTGCTGTACTTCGGCATGTTCGTGGTGACGCTCTACATCGCCACCGAACGGGTCAGCTGGCTGCTGATCGGTCTGGTCCTCTTCTTCGGCGGCGCCTACCTCGCATACGTCCTGGGTGGCACCGTCGGCGGGCCGTTCGCCAACTTCTACACCCGGGCGGAGATCTGGCTGGACCCGTTCGCGGAGCCGTACGACCGGGGTTACCAGCTGGTGCAGGGCCTGCTCGGCCTGGGCAGCGGCGGCCTCTTCGGCACCGGCCCGGGTGCCGGCGAGCCGCTGGAGATCCCCGAGGTGCAGAACGACTTCATCTTCGCCGGCATCGGTGAGGAGATCGGCCTGTTCGGGCTCACCGCGTTGCTGGTGACCTACCTGCTGATCGTCGAGCGGGGGCTGCGGGCCGGGCTCGCCGTCCGGGACTCGTTCGGCAAGCTGGTGGCCGGCGGTCTCGCCTTCACCCTCGGGCTCCAGGTCTTCGTGATCGTCGGTGGGATCAGCAAGCTCATCCCGCTGACCGGTCAGACCACGCCGTTCCTCTCCGCCGGTGGTTCCTCGCTAATGGCCAACTGGCTGCTCATCGCGGTGCTGCTGCGGATCTCCGACGCGGCCCGCCGCCCGGTGACCCAGGGCTCCGGCCCGGCGGCCCGGCCCGCCGGCGGCCCGCCGGAGCAGCTGCACGGTGCTCCCACGGAGGTGATCCGGCCGTGAACGCACCCCTGCGCCGCGTCGGCGTCGTCGTCATGATCTTGTTCGGCCTGCTCTTCGCGAACCTCAACTGGATTCAGTTCCACAAGGCAGACGAATACCGCACCAGCGACTACAACGGCCGGGTCCAGGTGGCCCTGTACGAGCGCCCGCGCGGCAACATCGAGGCCGGCGGCACCGCCTTCGCCACCAGCAAGGCGACCAGCGGCAAGCTGAAGTACCTGCGCACCTACCCCGGCGGGGCGAAGTACGCGCACGTGCTCGGCTACAGGCCGGTCAACCTGGCCGAGACCGGCATCGAGCGGGTCGAGAACGACTTCTTGGCCGGTACCAGCGACGCGCTGATCGCCAACCGGATCAAGGACATGTTCACCGGCGACGAGACCGGTGGCGGCAACGTGCTGCTCACCCTCTCCAAGCGCGCCCAGGACACCGCGTACGAGCAGCTGCGCAACAACAACAACGGGGTGAAGAAGGGCGCGGCGATCGCCATCGATCCGCGTACCGGGGCGGTGCAGGCGCTCGTCTCGATGCCCAGCTTCGACCCGAACCCGCTGGCCGGCCACGACACGAACCAGGCCTCCGCCGCGTACAACCGGCTGGAGCAGGACCCGGACGGTCCGCTGAAGAACCGGGCGCTCTCCGAGACGCTGCCCCCCGGCTCCACCTTCAAGATCGTCGTCGCCGCCGCAGCGCTGGAGAACGGGGTCGGCAAGAACACCCAGATCCCGGCCGGGTCCAGCTGGACCCCGCCCACCTCGGGCTCCCCGATCCGCAACGCCCACCCGTCGATCTGCCCCGAGCCACAGGTCAGCCTCATCGAGGCGGTCCGGGAGTCGTGCAACACCGGCTTCGCCCAGCTCGGCGTGAAGCTCGGCGCGGACACCGTCAAGGAGAAGGCCCGCCAGTTCGGCTTCGAGCAGGACGACCTCACCGTCGGCCAGCTCGGCGAGGACGGCCTCACCGTCGCGCCGAGCCGGACCGGCGCGATGGAGGCCCCCGGCGGCGGCACCGACCCGGCCGCGCTGGCCCAGTCCTCCATCGGGCAGCGCGACGTCAAGATGACCCCGTTGCAGGGCGCGCTGATCGCCGGCACGGTCGCCAACGGCGGCAGCCAAATGCGGCCGTACCTGGTCAAGCAACTGCTCGCGCCGGACCGCACCACCAGCTACTACACCGCCAAGGCCCGGGAGCTGCGCCAGCCGGTCAACGGCACGGTCGCCGCCGACCTGCGGGAGATGATGGTCGCCGTGGTCGAGGACGGCACCGGCAACAAGGCGCAGATCGACGGCTACACGGTCGGCGGCAAGACCGGAACCGCCCAGTCCGGTCCGCAGACGCCCGACCACGGCTGGTTCATCGGGTTCGCCCTCGACAAGAACGGCACCCCGGTCTCCGCGGTCTGCGTGGTGCTGGAGGAGGCCGGCAGCGGGGGCAGCGCCGAGGCGGCCCGGATCGCCGGCCGGATCATGCAGGCGGCCATCGCCGACTCCAGGGGCCGCTGACATGCTGCACCCCGGCGTCCAGCTCGGCAACCGCTACCGCCTCGACGAGCGGATCGCCAGCGGTGGCATGGGCGACGTCTGGCGCGGCACCGACCAGGTGCTGGGCCGTACGGTGGCGGTGAAGAGCCTGCTCCCGGCGCTGCTGGACGATCCCGGTTTCGCCGAGCGGTTCCGGGGCGAGGCGCGCACCATGGCCACCATCAACCACCCGGGCGTGGTCGACGTCTACGACTTCGGCAGCGACCAGCAGATCGCCTTCCTGATCATGGAGTACGTCGAGGGCGACGCGCTGTCGGCGACGCTGAGCCGGGTCGGCCGGCTCACCCCGGCCCGGACGATGGCGCTGGTCGCCCAGGCGGCCGACGCGCTGCACGCCGCCCACGAGAAGGGCATCGTGCACCGGGACGTGAAGCCGGGCAACCTGCTGGTGCGGCCGAACGGGACGCTGGTGCTGACCGACTTCGGCATCGCCCGCTCCGACCTGGTCGGCCAGCTCACGGCCGCCGGCTCGGTGCTCGGCACCGCCTCGTACATCTCCCCGGAGCAGGCCACCGGCGCGGTCGCCACCCCCGCCTCCGACGTGTACGCGCTCGGCGTGGTGGCGTACCAGTGCCTCGCCGGCCGGCGTCCGTTCGACGGGGACAACCCGCTCGAGATCGCGATGAAGCACGTCCAGGAGACCCCCCGGCCGCTGCCCGGCGACATCCCGCCGCAGGTCCGGGCGATCGTGGAGCGCGCCCTGGCGAAGGAGCCCGCAGCCCGCTGGTCCAGCGCCGCCGCGCTGGCCTCGGTGGCCCGGCAGGCGAAGCTCGCGCTGTCCCAGCAGGCCCGCGCCGGTGGGCACGCCGGCCCGGTCTCGGGGGCGCCCGCCTCCCCGGCCGCCCCGGTGGCCCGCGCCCAGGTGCCGGCCGCTGGACAGCAGCACCGGCCGCCCGCGCTGGCCCAGCAGCACCGCCCGCCGGCCGCCGGACAGGCCCGCCCGCCGGTCGCCGCGCGGCAGCCGCAGCCGCCCGCCGCGGCGCAGCGCCCGCCGGCCCCGACCGGGCCGCAGTCCCGGCCGCCGGTCGCGCAGTCCGCGCCGCCGCGCGGGGTCGTGTCATCGGCCCCCACCCGGTCGGACCGCCCCGTCGGGTACGCCCGGCAGCCGGTCCCGGCTGCTGTTCCGCCGCGTCGTTCCAGGTCAGGGATGGTGACCGTGGCCATCCTGCTGGCCGTACTGGTTTTGGTCTGCTCCGGCGTGATTTCCTACAGGGCGCGGCAGGGCGCGCTGACCGGTGACCCCGGCGCATCCGGCCCGCTGAGCGTGACGTCCGGCGCGGTGAGCGCGTACGGGCGCGACGATCTGGCCCAGAAGCCGTACCGTCGGGTGGAACGGCTTCGACCGGGTGGCGGCGAGAAGACGACGAGCGAAGGACGACGAACGCGATGACAGCGCAGGCCCGCCTGCTCGGTGGCAGGTATCAGGTCGGCGAGCTGCTCGGCTACGGCGGCATGGCGGAGGTTCACCGTGGTCGTGACCTCCGGCTGGGCCGGGACGTCGCGATCAAGATGCTCCGCACCGACCTGGCCCGGGACGCCACCTTCCAGATGCGGTTCCGTCGGGAGGCGCAGAACGCCGCCTCGCTGAACCACCCGGCGATCGTCGCCGTCTACGACACGGGCGAGGAGACCGCGCCGACCGGCGAGACGCTCCCGTTCATCGTGATGGAGTTCGTCAACGGCCGCACGCTGAAGGAGGTCCTCGGCGTCGAGGGCCGGCTCCAGCCGCGCCGGGCGCTGGAGATCTGCGCCGACATGTGCGCGGCGCTGGAGTTCAGCCACCGGCACGGGATCATCCACCGGGACATCAAGCCGGGCAACGTGATGCTCACCCAGACCGGCCAGGTCAAGGTGATGGACTTCGGCATCGCCCGGGCGCTGGCCAGCGGCGCGACCACGATGACCCAGACCAGCGCGGTCATCGGCACCGCGCAGTACCTCTCCCC
The DNA here is from genome assembly GCF_018070095.1 of Micromonospora sp. U56. Lineage (NCBI taxonomy): Bacteria > Bacillati > Actinomycetota > Actinomycetes > Micromonosporales > Micromonosporaceae > Micromonospora > Micromonospora sp. U56. The sequence goes on along the minus strand of NZ_JAGPYL010000065.1, from coordinate 18,740 downwards.
GGAGCAGGCGCGCGGCGAGTCCGTGGACGCCCGCTCGGACGTCTACGCCGCCGGCTGCGTGCTCTTCGAGCTGGTCTGCGGGCACCCGCCGTTCGTCGGGGACAGCCCGGTGAGCGTGGCCTACCAGCACGTACGGGAGGCCCCGCCGACGCCGAGCGACATCAACCCGGACGTCAACCCGGCGGTCGACGCGATCGTGCTCAAGGCGCTGTCGAAGAACCCGCTCAACCGCTACCAGAGTGCCGGCGAGATGCGGGCCGACCTGCTCCGGGCCGCCGCCGGCCGGCCGGTGCTGGCCACCCCGGTCATGCCGCAGGACGAGACGGCGCACCTCGCCCCGGCCGCCGGCGGGTACCCGACGCAGGTCGTCGGTGGGCAGACCCGGCAGCAGGCCCCGGCGCGGGTCGGCGACCCGGGTCGGCGCAAGAGTTCGGCCTGGGTGATCGCCGCGTTCGCCGCGGTCGGCGTGCTGGCGGTGATCGCCCTGGTGGCGGCGCTGCAGCTCAACAACGGTGGCCCGGAGAAGGTCCAGGTGCCGAACCTGGCGGGCAAGGACCAGGCCACCGCCTTCACCGAGATCCGCAACGCGGGCCTGGTGCCGGGGCTGGGTGACGAGTTCTTCAGCCCCACCTGCAAGAAGGGCACGGTCGCCGAGCAGACGCCGTCCGCCGGCAGCAGCCTGGAGGAGAACCGCCAGGTCACCGTCAGAATCTGCGGCGGTCCGGCCACCACGACGGTCCCGGCCGGTCTGGTGGGTGGCACCTACGAGAGCGTCAAGGCGACTTTGGAGGCCAAGGGCTTCACCGTCGTACAGGAGACGGTGGACAGCCCTCGCGAGAAGAACGACGTGATCAAGGTGAACCCGCCGTCTGGTTCTAAGGTCGCCGAGGGCGCCACGATCACGGTTACCGTTTCGAAGGGCAACGTGGGCGACGTGCCGCGGGTCATCGGCCTCACCGAGGAAGAGGCCCGGGCCGAGCTGAAGAACGCCGGCTACGAGGTGCGGGTGCGCGACGGCGACGAGGTGCCGGCGGCGGAGGCCGGCAAGGTAACCGGCCAGAACCCGGGTCCGGGAACCGACCTGCCCAAGGGCAGGACGGTCACCATCGAGGTGTCGATCCCCGAACCCACCCAGGAGCCCACCCCGCCCACCGCGACTCCGAGCAGCCCGACCCCGACCACCGGCACCGGTGGCGGCCTGTTCCCCCCGCCCCCGGACGGTGCCCCCGCCCGGTGAGCTGGACGCAGCACTGAGGAAGGCCCGGTCCCCCGCAGAGGACCGGGCCTTCCTGCTGTCGGTGGTGGTGCTCAGGTGTTGGCGAAGGCGGCCCGCCGCCGCGCGTCCACCTCGGCCGCCAGCTCCGGAGCGCGGTCCAGCGCCTCCGGGTGGCCGCAGGCGGCCAGCCAGTTCGCCAGCATCAGGTGACCGCCCTCGGTCAGCACCGACTCCGGGTGGAACTGGACCCCCTCGATCGGCAGCGTCCGGTGGCGCATCGCCATCACGACGCCGGACCCGGTCCAGCCGGTGACCTCCAGCTCGTCCGGCAGCGTCTCGGGGAGCACGGCGAGCGAGTGGTAGCGGGTGGCGGTGAACGGGTCCGGCAGCCCGGCCAGCACGCCGACCGAGTGGTGGCGTACCTCCGAGGTCTTGCCGTGCAGCAGCTCGGGGGCCCGGGTCACGGTGGCGCCGAATGCCTCACCGATGGCCTGGTGGCCGAGGCAGACGCCGAAGATGGGCAGCTTGCCGGCGTACTCCTTGATCACGTCGAGGCAGATGCCGGCGCGGTCCGGGCTGCCCGGGCCGGGCGAGAGCAGCACCCCGGCCGCGTCGAGCCGGCCGACCTCGGCGACGTCGATCTCGTCGTTGCGGCGGACCTCGCAGTCGACGCCGAGCTGGCCGAGGTACTGCACCAGGTTGAAGACGAACGAGTCGTAGTTGTCGATGACCAGGACACGCATGGGCTCACTCGTCCGGGGAGGGGGGCGGGGTGTTGTTCTGGTCGGTGTCGTACGGCAGTTCGTGCTCGTCGCCGGACGGGGCGTCCTGCTCGACGCCGGGCTCGGCGGGGTCGCCCGGCACGCCGGTGTCCTGGGTGACCTGCACGTCGTCGAAGGGGGTCACCAGGGGTTCGGCCCAGGGGAAGACGACGTACCAGAGCAGGGCCACGGTCGCGGCGGCGAGCAGCAGCGAACCGGTGATCTTGCCGGCCAGGCCGAAGGGCAGCTTGCGCCAGATCCAGGAGTACATCGTCGTCAGCCTCCCAGCGCCGCCGGGCGGCCCTTGGACTTGGGAATGCTGGCCGCACCGTCCAGCTCCGCGTGGATGATCAGGCGCTGGTAGTTGTCGAACTTCGGGTTGCAGGTGGTCAGGGTGAGCAGCTTCTTCGGCTTCTCTCCCGGCCCCAGCCTGATCGGCGCCGGCGCGACGACCTCCACCTGGTCGGGGCGGACGATCCGACTCTTGATCACCTTGTAGACGTACCAGTCGGTCTTGGTCTCGACGACGATCGCGTCGCCGTCGTCGAGCTCGTCCAGCCGCCAGAAGGTGGCCCGGTTGCGGTGCCCGGCGACGGAGAAGTTGCCCACCTGGCCGGGCATCGCGCTCTTCGGGTAGTGGCCCGGGGCGTACCGGATGTCCTTCTGCGTGACGCCCTCCACCACGACCCAGTTCTTGTCGAGCTTGGGGATGTAGAGGCCGGCGATCGGCCTGCCCTCCACCGGGGGCTTGGGCTTGGCCGTCGGACCGGCGGACGGCGCGACGGTGGGGTCGCCGCTCGGGCCCCACTCCTGCGCCAGTTGGCTGCTCAGGTCGCCCTGGTGGGCGTCGACGATGGCCGACTTGCCCCAGATCTCGTACCCGGCGAAGAGCAGCACCACCAGACCGAAGGTGATCAGCACCTCGCCGGTGACCCGGACGCCGCGGCGCAACCGGGACGCCAGGGACGGCCGGGTCAGCTCCGAGTAGACGCTCTTGTAGCCCTCGTCGGTCTGGTGCGGGCGGAGCTGGACCACCCGCTCGCCGCGCCGGGGCTGCGGCGGCTCGGCGGGTTTGTCCTCGGCCGGGCCGTCGCGCTCGGGTACGGGGGGCACCGCGCCCATCAGTGCCGTCGAGTCCAGCGCCGGCTGGGCGGGAGCGGGCCGTCCGGTCACCGCCGGGATGATCGCGGTGGCCGCCGGGTCCGCGAACCGGTCCGGTGCGCCACCGGCCCGGTAGGCGCCGGTCGATCCGCTGTCCGGGCCGCCGCCGGTACCCCAGGCGTCCGTTCGACCGCCGGAAGCGGCCACGCTCGCCGGTCCACCCTCCGCAGCGGCCGCGCGGGGCCGGTCACCCTCCGGCGCGACCGTGCGGGGCAGGCCGCCTTCCGGGGCGACCGTGCGGGGCAGGCCACTTTCGGGAGCGGCCGCGCGGGGCAGGCCACCCTCGGGAGCGGCCGCGCGGGGCCGGCCGGGTCCGCCTGGGCCGGCCTCCGGCGCGGGTACGCCGGGACGGGCCCCGCCCGACGGGTACGGGTGCCCCGGGCCGGCGAGGTCGTCGGCGGCGGGCTGCCGGGTACGGCGGGCCTCGGGCGGGCTCGCCGGACGGTCCGTGGGACGGGCGGCGACGATGGGAAGGAAGGCGGTCGGCGCCTCGGTGGCGGGCTGCGGCCGTACCCCGGATCGGGGCTGCTGGTCGGCGGCGGCCGCCGGGGCGGGCGCGGTCGGGCGCTCCGACGGCGCGGGCGACCGGTGGATCGCCGGCGCGGCCGGCGGCACGGCGGCCGGGGCCGACGGTGGGTGAGCGGCGGGAGCGGCCGGGCGGACCGAGGCGTTGCCGGGCCACGCGGGCGGCGCGGGGCGGGTCGGGCCGTCGGTCGGGCGGGCCGGCGCCGCGCCACCGGAGAACGGGTGGGCGGCCGGACGGTCGGGTGTCGGGTCGACGGGCGGCCGGGCGTGCCCCGGGTCGGCGGTCGCGCGGTCGGTCGGCGAGTCGGCGGGGGCCGATCGGGGGGCCGGGCCGGGCGGGGTCGGAGGCCGGTTCGCGGACGACCGCGGCGGCAGCACCGGGTCGGGCCAGCTGTTGCGGCGGGCCGGCGGGGTCGAGCCCTCGACCGTGGGGATGACCGCGGTCTCCTCGTCACTCCGGTCGCGGTGGCGCGGGTCCCTGCCGTCGGGACTCATCGGGGCACCGTCGCCGATCGCAGAGCGGTGGAGTCCTCGAAGGCCGGCACGGTCACGGAGGAGACGGTCTCCTTGTAGCCCAGCTGGTAGTGCTCGACCGCCTGCTTGAACAACCCGACTCCCTCAGAGCCGGCGAGGGCCTGCTGGAGGGCAGCGGGATCGCCGATTGCTACGATCTTGAACGGTGGGGAGTACACCCGGCCGTGCAGCAGCAGGGTGTTACCCACGCAGCGTACCGCGCTGGTGGACAGCACGCGGACGTTCATGATTGACATGGCCTCCGCGCCGCCAGCCCAGAGCGCGTTCACCACCGCCTGCACATCGCCCTGGTGGACGACCAGGTCGTCGTTGGTCGCGTCCTTGGGCAGGGTCTGCTCGTTGCGGCGGGGCGCGTCGTTCAGCTCGACCGTCACCCCCGGCCCGGACAGCGCGGTGAACCCAGCGGCCTCCAGGCTGCGCCCGGCCCGGTCGCGCTGCTCCTTCACGGGGCCGTCGGTGTCGGCCAGCGCGGCGGTCTGGCTCTCGACCTCGGCGCGCAGCCGGGCGGCCCGCAGCTCGCTGGCCGCCACCTGCTCGCGCCGGTCCTCGATCAACTGGGTCAGCTGGGGCCGCCGGTCCTCCCGCAGGGCGGTGCCGCCGGCGGTGGTGGCGGTGGTGGTGAAGAGCAGCCCGGCCGCGGCGGCGATCAGCGGCACCCCGATCGACCAGCCCGGTCGCCGCTGCCGCGGACGCCGTGGCAGGAGCGCGGCGACCGCGCGCCGCATGGCCTTCTGCCAGGACGCCGCGCCGGATGTGTACTCCACCGAGCGTTCCCTCCGCCTCGTCTGGTTGGTGCCCGCCACGACGCCGACGGGCACGGGTGCGCCGGGGCGTTTCCCTCTTTCCGGTCACTCCGCGCACCGGCCTGACCCCATTCGTGGCTTGGACGGGCCGTCCGGACTACGCTAGCTGTCGAACATTATTGGCCATGGACCGTCGCCCCCGCGCCCGGTTGTCAGGCCGGACGAGGTCGTCACCCCCTCTGGAGAGCGTCGTGCCCAAGTCTCAGGTCCGCAAGAAGAAGGTGTACACCCCGCCGACGGACGTGCGTCCGACGAGCACGGCGGCGACGCGCAAGCCTAGCCCGGTGTGGCTGCCGGCGACCGCGGTCGCGCTGATCGTCGGCGGCATCGGCTGGCTGGTGGTCTACTACCTCTCCGAGCAGGAGTACCCGGTCGCCACCTGGGGCTACTGGAACCTGGCGGTCGGCTTCGGCGCGATGGTCTCCTCGCTGATCCTGCTCTCCCGCTGGCGCTGACCCGGCCCTCTGTCGAGGCGGTGCCACGTCACCTTCGCGGAACCCTGTCCGGCGCTCCGGCGCCGGGCACCCTATGGTGTGCGCAGGGCGGCGTGGCCGGGTGCGAGAAGACTCACGTTACTGCTGGGTAACCTTGCGCGTAGGCTGCACTGCATGACCGAGCGGAGCGAGGTCATCGACCGGCCCGGTCGATCAGGTGGCAGCGGCGCGACGCCGGTGACGCCCTGACACCGGCCACCCGGTCGCCGAGCCGCTCGACAGGCAGCAGACCGGGAGGCCAACTCGATGGGCAGCGTCCAGATCGTCACCACGATCCTCGCGGCCGCCATCACCGCCGTGGCGGTGTGGCTTGCGGTGCGCGCGGTCATGAAGATGACGGCCGTCATCCGGCTCGGGCAACCCGCCCCGGAGCGGTTCACCGACAAGGGCGCCCGCACCAGGACCATGCTGGTGGAGACCGTCGGCCACACCCGCATGCTCAAGTGGAGCGTGGTGGGTGCCGCGCACTGGTTCGTGATGGTCGGCTTCATCGTGCTGTCGCTGCTGGTGCTCGAGGCGTACTTCGAGGTGGTCACCCCGACCGGCGGGCTGCCGATCATCGGGCACTGGATGGTCTTCGGCCTGGCCACCGAGGTCATCGGCGTGCTGGGCCTGGTCGGCATCCTGGTGCTGATGGCGATCCGGCTGCGCAACCGGCCCACCCGGCCGGGCGGTCGCTCCCGGTTCACCGGCTCGACGATGTGGCAGGGCTACTTCGTCGAGTGGATCGTGCTGCTGGTCCTGATCTTCGGGTTCGTGATCCGGGGCTTCAAGGTCGCCACCGACCACTTCGAGTACCCGGTCTGGGTCACCCCGGTCAGCCACGCGGTCGGAGCGGTGCTGCCTGACTGGCAGGACGGAGCCAGCGTCGCCGCGCTCATCAAGATCGCTATCTCGATGACCTGGCTGATCGTGATCTCGCTGAACGTGACCATGGGTGTCGCCTGGCACCGCTTCCTGGCGTTCCCCAACATCTTCTTCAAGCGTGAGCCGGCCAAGCCCGCCGGCTCCGGCCTCGGGGCCCTGCGGCCGATGATGAGCGAGGGCAAGCCGCTCGACTTCGAGGAGGCCGACCCGGAGAAGGACCAGTTCGGCGTCGCCCAGGTCGAGCAGTTCACCTGGAAGGGTCTGCTGGACTTCAGCACCTGCACCGAGTGCGGCCGCTGCCAGTCGCAGTGCCCGGCCTGGAACACCGGCAAGCCGCTGTCGCCGAAGCTGCTGGTCCTGAGCCTGCGTGACCACGCGTACGCCAAGGCGCCGTACCTGCTGGCCGGCGGCGGCAAGGACCTCACCGGCGAGGAGAAGGCCACCGCCGCGCAGCTCGCCCACATGGACGTGCTCGCCCTGGCCGAGGCCGACAAGCCGCTGATCGGCACCGCCGAGGAGGGCGGGGTCATCGACCCCGACGTGCTCTGGTCGTGCACCACCTGCGGCGCCTGCGTCGAGCAGTGCCCGGTCGACATCGAGCACGTCGACCACATCGTCGACATGCGCCGCTACCAGGTGCTGATCGAGTCGAGCTTCCCGTCCGAGGCCGGCGTCATGCTCCGCAACCTGGAGAACAAGGGCAACCCATGGGGCGCCCCGCAGAACACCCGCGAGGACTGGACCAAGGGCCTCGACTTCGAGGTGCCGCGGGTCGGCGAGGTGGACGACTTCGAGTACCTGTTCTGGGTCGGCTGCGCCGGCGCGTTCGAGGACCGGGCCAAGAAGACCACCCGCGCGGTCGCCACGCTGCTCAACGAGGCCGGCGTCAAGTTCGCCATCCTCGGCGAGGGCGAGACCTGCTCGGGCGACCCGGCCCGCCGGATCGGCAACGAGTTCGTCTTCCAGATGCTCGCCCAGCAGAACGTCGAGACCCTGAACGAGGCGTTCGAGGGTCGGGAGAAGGCCAAGCGCAAGATCGTGGCCACCTGCCCGCACTGCTTCAACACCCTGGGCAACGAGTACGGCCAGCTCGGCGGCGAGTTCGAGGTCGTGCACCACACCCAGCTCCTGGCGCACCTGGTCTCGACCGGCAAGCTGACCCCGGTGCAGCCGGTGGACGGCGGGGTCACCTACCACGACCCCTGCTACCTGGGCCGGCACAACCGGGTCTTCGCCGCGCCGCGTGAGGTGCTGGGCGACGCGATCGCCGGCGAGCTCACCGAGATGCCCCGCAACAGCGAGCGCTCCTTCTGCTGCGGCGCCGGCGGCGCCCGGATGTGGATGGAGGAGAAGATCGGCAAGCGGATCAACGTGGACCGGGTCGAGGAGGCCATGGCCACCGGCGCGCGGACGGTCGCCGTCGGCTGCCCGTTCTGCTCGACGATGCTCAACGACGGGGTCAACGGTAAGGGCGCCGGCGAGCAGGTCGAGGTCGTCGACGTGGCCAGCGTGCTGCTCCGCTCGGTCAAGCCCGAACAGACGCAGGGCGACAAGGAGACCGAGCCGGTCGCCGGCTGAGGCGTACCCCCGGATCACCGGACACCCGACGGCGGTGGCACCCGCCAGGTGCCACCGCCGTCGTCGTGCTCAAGAGACACGGGCCACCAGGGCCGCCTCGGGTGAAGTCGTGCGCCGCGAGCGGCCGTGGAACAATCGCGCTCATCGACGGCCTGTTGCTCGGCACGCTGTTGCCCCTGGTCGGCTTCGTCCTGCTGACCGCCGGCAACGCGTTCTTCGTCGCGGCCGAATTCGCTCTGGTCACCGTCGACCGGGCGGAGATCGACCGGCGCGCCGACGCCGGGGACGCCGCGGCGGCCACGGTACGCCGGGCGCTGCGCGGGTTGTCCTTCCAGCTCTCCGGTGCGCAGCTCGGCATCACGCTCACCGCGCTGCTCACCGGCTATCTCGCCGAGCCGGCGCTGGCCCGGCTCTTCGCCCCGGTGCTGGGGCCGGTGGGCGGGGCGGAACGGTTCGGCCCGCTGCTCGCCCTGGCGCTGGCCACCCTGCTCTCGATGCTCTTCGGCGAGCTGGTGCCGAAGAACCTCGCGCTGGCCCGGCCGATGCCCGCCGCCCTGGCCACCGCCGGCCCGATGCACCGCTTCTCCCGGACCTTCGGCTGGCTGATCCGGGCCCTGAACGGGTCGGCGAACCGGCTCGTCCGGGCGCTGGGCGTGGAGCCGCAGGAGGAGCTGGCCAGCGCCCGCTCCCCCGAGGAGCTGGGGCTGCTGGCGGCCATCTCGGCCCGGGCCGGTGCGCTGCCGCCGGACATCGCCATGCTGCTGCGCCGCACCATCCGCTTCGGCGACAAGCGCGCCGCCGAGGCGATGACCCCCCGGGTCGACGTGGTCGCGCTGCGGGCCACCGCCACCGTGGCCGAGCTGCTGGAGGCGTCCCGGCAGACCGGACGGACCCGCTTCCCGGTGTACGAGGAGACCCTCGACCTGGTCACCGGCGTAGCCGGCGTACCGGACGCGCTCGGGGTGCCGCTGGCCCGCCGCGACTCCACCACCGTCGCGGCGGTGGCCCGCGAACCGGTGTACGTGCCGGAGAGCCTGGACCTCGACGGCGTGCTGGCCGCGCTGAAGGACGCCGGCGCCGACCTGGCCATCGTGGTCGACGAGTACGGCGGCACCGACGGCGTGGTCACCATCGAGGACCTGGTCGAGGAGCTGGTCGGCGAGATCGCCGACGAGTTCGACCCGGACGCGGTGGACGACGCCGGCGCGGCCGAGCTGACCGTGCCGGGCGGCGAACGGACCGTCCTGCTCGACGGGGTGCTCCGCGAGGACGAGCTGGCCGAACAGACCGGCTTCCGGCTGCCCGAGGGCCCGTACGAGACGCTGGCCGGGTTCCTGATGGCGCGGCTGGGCCACATCCCGGTGCCCGGCGAGACGGTCGAGGATTCCGGGTACGAGTTCACCGTGGTCGAGGTGGAGCGGCACCGGATCGAGCAGGTCCGCATCGTGCGCCCGGAGGAGCCGGCCGGCGATGACTGAGCTGCTGGTCGCCCTGGCGTTGCTGCTCGGCAACGCGTTCTTCGTGGGCAGCGAGTTCGCGCTGATCGCGTCCCGCCGTACCGTGGTGGAGCCGCTCGCGGCGACCTCCCGGCGGGCCCGCTGGGCGCTGTCGGCGATGAACCAGATCCCGCTGATGATCGCCGGGGCGCAGCTCGGCATCACGGTCTGCTCGCTGGGGCTCGGGGCGATCGCCGAGCCCGCCCTGGCCCACCTGATCGAACCGGCGTTCCACGCGCTGGGGCTGCCGAACTCGGCGGTCCACCCGCTGTCGTTCCTGATCGCCCTCGCGGTGGTGGTCTTCCTGCACACCGTGGTCGGCGAGATGGTGCCGAAGAACATCACCCTGGCCGGGCCGGAGCCGTCCGCGCTCTGGCTCGGGCCGGCCATGCTGGCGTTTTGCGTGGCGACCAAGCCGCTGCTGGTCGCGATGAAGTGGGCGGCCCGTCAGGTGCTGTGGCTGTGGCGGGTGGAGGCGACCGAGGCGGTGAAGACGGTGTTCACCGCCGAGGAACTCGCCGGGCTGGTGTCGCAGGCGCGCACCGAGGGTCTGCTGGACGCGGAGGAGCACGCCCGGATCACCGGGGCGCTGGCCCTGCACCGGCGGACCGCCGCGGACGCCCTGCAACCCTGGTCGACGGTGACCACGGTGGCCGAGGACGTCTCACCGGCGTCGCTGGAGGTGCTGGCCACCCGGACGGGCCGGTCCCGCTTCCCGGTGGTGCAGCGGTCGACCCGCCGGGTGCTCGGTTTCGTACACGTCAAGGACGTCCTGGGGTACGCCGGGGCGTCCCGCCGAGCCCCGGTGCCCGCCGACGTCTACCGACCGCTGGCGGTGGTGCCGCCGGACCGTACGCTGGCCGACCTGCTGCTGGCGATGCGGCGCGAGCGGCGGCACATGGTGCTGGTGAGCGACGGTCGTCGGCCCCTCGGCGTGGTGACATTGGACGATGTATTGACCGCTGTCGTTGGAAAATGAGCGAACACCCTTTGTGTGCAAGTGGTTGCGCAGGCGTGATGCTGTAATGACCCACCTTGAATTCGTACGGACGCTTCCCTAATGTGGGGCACCGACCGCTGTGGGTCGTCTGCCTCCGTCTTCCCCTCAGCGAGGCGCCCGGCGGTCGGTCGCTAAGGAGTCGGTGCCGGTGGCAACCATGCCCCCTCATCGTCACGCCCAGGTTTGCCCGCCCGCCGGCACCGCCGGTCTGCGGCGGGTCGCCCGCCGCCTGCTCACCCTGGTCGCCGCCGTGGTCGTCGGCGCCGGGATGTTCGCCGTGCCGGCGCACGCCGCGCCGACGCCCGAGGAGATCGAGGCGGCGATCGACAAGCAGTGGGAGCAGCTTGAGCCGACCATCGAGCAGTACAACAAGGTCCGGGCCCAACTGAAGGTCAACCGGAAGAAGTCGGCCGAGCTGGGGAAGAAGATCCAGCCGCTGGCCCTGCAGAGCGAGCTGGCGATGAACCGGGTGGGCGACCTGGCCTCCCGCTACTACATGACCGGGCCCTCGCAGGAGATCGGCGCGCTGCTGGTCAGCAACAAGCCCGGCACGCTCGCCGAGCAGCTGACCATGCTGGACCGTCTCGCCGCCCACCAGCGCAAGGAGTTGGAGGGCGTCCTCGCCGTCCGGCGCAAGTACGACGACCAGAAGCGCAAGCTCGACGAGCTGATCGCCGCCGAGGTCAAGCAGGAAAAGGATCTGGCGGCCAAGAAGACGCAGATCAACGCGGAGATCAAGCGGCTGCAGGCGGCCATGCCGAAGACCACCGTGAAGGTGGCCGGCTGCCCGACCATCAACGGTGTGGTGAGCGCCAAGGCGCAGACCGCCATCCGGGTGGCCTGCCAGCAGGTCGGTGACCCGTACGTGTGGGGGGCCGACGGGCCCGATTCCTTCGACTGCTCGGGTCTCACCCAGTACGCCTACAAGGCCGCCGGCATCTACCTGACCCACCACACCGGCGCCCAGTGGAACGAGGGCAAGGCGATCCCGCGCTCCGAGGCACGCCCCGGTGACCTGGTCTTCTTCTTCAGCGACCTGCACCATATGGGCCTCTACCTGGGCAACGACATCATGGTCCACGCTCCCCGGACCGGGAAGCCGGTCCAGGTCACCAGCATCAACTACATGCCGGTCGCCGGTTTCCGACGACCGTACTGACCCGAGCCCGCCGCGAACCCCCGGTCGACTGACCGGGGGTTCCGCGTATCCGGGACCCGGCACGGCGTGGCGGGTTGCGGATCGATAACGGTCGTCTCTACTCTGGTCCTTCGTCGGCCGCGACAGGTCCGTCCAACCCGGGTGGCAGTGGCCGGCACCGCCGAGTCGCCTGCGGGCGAGCCGGGGAACCAGGTAAGCCGGGGTGAATCCGCAGCCACTGCGGTAGGGCGCTCCCTTCCCGCCCGAACCCGTCAGCTAACCCGGTAGGCGGTCGCGGAAGAAGGAGCCCGGAGCCCGGTGGCACACCATGCCCCGCGGCCACCGTCGTACCGGTCGACCCAGGTCGCCCGGCTGACGGTTGCGCCGCGCCCACGCTGGTCCCGCTTCACCACCCTCCTCGCCGCCCTCGCCGGTGCCGCCGTCGTAATGACCGGCGCTGCCACGGCGGCCCACGCCGAACCCTCGGTCGCCGAGATCGAGCGGCAGATCGACCAGGACTGGAACAGGCTCGAACCGATCATCGAGCAGCACAACGCCACCCGACAGGACCTGGCCGCCAAGCGCCGGCAGGCCGACGCGCTGGCCAAGCGCATCGAGCCGCTGCAACTCCAGGTCGACCTCGCGATGAACCAGGTCACCGGCCTCGCCGCCGAGGCGTACAAGGGGGAGAACGTCTCCGCCGTCAACGCCCTGCTCGGCAGCAGGTCCCCCGCCGAACTGGTCGACCAGCTCGAAATGCTCGACCGGTTCGCCCAGCGCCAGCAGCGCGACGTGCGGGTCGTCAAGGAGCTGCGGGACAAGCTGGCCGCGGAGAAGGCACCGCTGGACGAGATGGTCGCCCAGCTGACCCGTACCGAGGCCCAGCTGGCTGCGAAGAAGAAGCAGATCAACGCCGAGATCGACCGGCTGCAGAAGCTGCGGCTCAAGGTGTACGGCAACGGTGGCGGAGGCTCGCTGCGCCCGGCCCCGTGCCCGGCCGGCTACCCCGGCGGCCCGGCCGGGACGGCGGTGAAGTTCGCCTGCGCCCAGATCGGCAAGCCGTACGTCTGGGGCGCCGAGGGCCCCAACTCGTACGACTGCTCCGGGCTGATGCTCGCGGCGTGGGCGAAGGCCGGTGTCTCGCTGCCGCACAACGCCCGCCAGCAGCGCCAGGTGACCGCCCGGGTCAGCCGGGCCGACCTGCGCGCCGGCGATCTGGTCTTCTACTACGCCGACCTGCACCACGTCGGGATGTACGTCGGCGGCGGCTGGGTGGTGCACGCCTCCCAGGCAGGGGTGCCGGTCAAGATGAAGCGGGTCGACGACGGGCCGGTCAACAGCTACGGCCGGCCGGGCTGAGCGCGTGCCGGGCTCCCGGGGTGCCGGGGGCCCGGTTCGGCGTCAGCGGGTGGGCCAGGTGCGCCAGTTCTGCCAGGAGCGGCTCGGGGTCGGCCCGCGCTGGCCCTGGTAGCGCGACCCGTAGACGGCGGAGCCGTACGGGTGCTCGGCCGGGGACGAGAGCCGGAAGATGCAGAGCTGGCCGATCTTCATCCCGGGCCAGAGCGTGATCGGCAGGTTCGCCACGTTCGACAGCTCCAGCGTCACGTGACCGGAGAAGCCCGGGTCGATGAAGCCGGCGGTCGAATGGGTGAGCAGGCCGAGCCGGCCCAGGCTGCTCTTGCCCTCCAGGCGCCCGGCGAGCTGGTCGCCTAGCGAGATGACCTCCAGCGTGGAGGCGAGCACGAACTCGCCGGGGTGCAGCACGAACGGCTCGCCCTCGGGCACCTCGACCATCGAGGTGAGCTCGTCCTGCTGGATCGCCGGGTCGATGTGCGTGTACAGGTGGTTGTTGAAGACCCGGAAGAGCTTGTCGAGCCGCACGTCGATGCTGGACGGCTGCACCAGCGTGGGCTCGAAGGGCTCCAGCGCGAGCGTGCCCGCCTTGATCTCGGAGACCAGGTCGCGGTCGGAGAGCAGCATCGGCACACCATATCGAGCGGACCGGGTGACCTGCGTGTCGGACTACGCGTTCGTACACATGTTCGATAGGATGTCCGTATGGCTTCCTGGTCCGAATTCGCCGCTGACGAGCCCCGACTCGCCGACGGGATCCGCCTTCTCATGCAGCAGTACGGGCCGGGCTTCGGCTACCTGGCCACCGTCCGCGCCGACGGTGGGCCCCGGGTGCACCCGGTCTGCCCCGTGATCACCGACGAGGGTCTGTTCTGCTTCGTCGTCGACTCGCCCAAGCGGCGCGACCTCGAACGCGACGGGCGCTACGCGTTGCACTCGTTCCCGCCGGAGGAGACCGACGACGAGGCGTACGTCGCCGGTCGCGCGCAACCGGTCACCGATCCGGCCCGGGTCGCCCGGGTGGCCCGCCTCGGCCGGGCGGCGCCGCAGGTCGACTGGCGACTCTTCGAGTTCAGCGTCGACGTGGCGATGCTGACCCGTCGCGACCAGGGCGGGCTCGGCCAGCCCGGCGAGGGCCACGGGTCCTCCGCCGTCCAGGTCTGGCTCGATCCGGTCGCCGCCCGTCGCGGCGGCGACGCCGCCGGCGTACCCGATCGGCGGCCGGCCCGCCGCGGCCGCCACGGTTTCGACACCCGGCGCCCCGCCGCCTGACCGCCGAGACGCCGATGCCGGCTCCGTCGCTCCGACGGGGCCGGCATCGGCGTCTGCCAAGGTGTTACGCCGCGCGGTACGCGTTCCACGCGGTCAGCATGCGGCTCGCCTGACCAGGGGTGAACTGGTACATGCACGAGTCGTAGGTGTAGTCCATGAAGTTGGTGATCGGGTCCAGGCCGGCCGTGGTGCAGGTGTCCCGCCCGGTCGGGCACTGGAACGCCGGCGAGGCCTCGGCCGGGGTGTCGCTGACGCTGTCACCCGAGCCGGAGCATCCACCCTGGAAGGTGTGGTAGAGGTTCAGCCAGTGGCCGACCTCGTGGGTGCCGGTGTCGCCCTGGTTGTAGTTGGCGGCGGTGCCGCCCGGCAGCGACTCGCTCAGCACGACCACGCCGTCCATGCTGTTCAGCCGCCGCTGCGGGAAGGTCGCCCAGCCGAGCAGGTCGTCGCTCAGCTCGCCCAGGTAGACGTTGAGCGTGTTCTTGCCGCCCTCGCGCAGGGAGGTCTTCATCGACCGCTCCGCCGACGAGCCCTGCACGATCGGGTACCACGCCGGGTTGGTCACCCGGTTGATCTTCGTCAGCTGGAAGCCGAAGGCCGTGGCCGCGCCGCCGGTGGCCCCCGCGTAGGCCTGGTTCAGCACGCTGATCTGCGAGGTGATCATCGAGTCCGGGATGTTGCCGCCGGCGCGGGTGCTGTCGCGCTGGATCACGTGCACGACGACCGGGATGGTGACGCTGGCCAGCGGGGCGGCGGCCTGGGCGCCGGCCCGGAAGCTCGCCCGCTCGCGCAGCGCGGCGGCCAGGTCGGCCTCGCGCTCGCGGACCTGCTTGGCGGTCAGCTCGTTGGGTTCGTGCTTGGCGATCCCGCCCTTCTTGATCCGGGCGTCCGAGTGGACGTCGGCCGGCTCGGCGCAGACCTCGCTCGGGGCGGCGGAGAAGGCGGAAGCAGCGGGGACGACGCCCACCGCGGCGGTGCTGAGCAGCAGCGCGAGGGTCGTCGACGCGACACCGGCGGCACGCCGGGTCAGCAGGTTGGGACGGAGTCCCATGGGCCCACCTCTTTCTGGCGGCGTGACAGGGGGTATGTCACACCGTGGTCGAGAACGTGGGGGTGACGTTACAACCGATCGACAGATTTGAGAACGGCCATATGTTGCCGCTGTGAAACTTTTAGCTAACCGTGAATGCGTTGGGTCCAAGATCGATCACGGTGGCGGGGGGTGCCGGCGTGCCCGGGGTACCTGGGTGCACGGCGGTGGTCACCTCAGGTACAGTGGTGCCGCCTGCGGGTGTAGTTCAATGGCAGAACATCAGCTTCCCAAGCTGACAGTGCGGGTTCGATTCCCGTCACCCGCTCCAACGAGAGGCCCCAGCTCAGGACAGGTTTCCTGGCTGGGGCCTTGATCGTTGCTACCGCTTCTTGCGCTGGCCGTGCCCGCTATGTGCCCGATCCCTGCTCTGCTTGATTTGCGAGCTGAGCGCGTCAGCAATGTGCTCGTCACGCTCCCGGGCGGTGTGCTGATAGATCATCGCGGCCCGGGTCGAGGCGTGGCCCATCCGTGCCATGAGGTCGGCGAGGCTGGCCCCGGTCCGTGAGGCGAGGGTGTTGCCGGTGTGCCGCAAGTCGTGGAAGTGGAAACCTGGCAGGCCGGCCATAGCCACCGACTCGCGCCACTTGCAGGCGGTCTGGAAGTTGGAGCGGCGCAGGACGGCACCCTTCGCGCCGGTGAAGACGAGCGCGTCCTGCCCCTCGTCGACAAATGCGTCCAGGTGTGCGCGGATGTCACGGCGGATCGCCTCGGGAATAGTGACGGTCCGGATGCCGGCATCGGTCTTGGGCGGTCCAAAGGTGAGGCTTCCGTCTGAGCGCTCGACCAGGGTCGCGCGGACCGTGAGGGTCCGACAGCGGGGGTCGAAGTCGCGGCGGCGAAGGGCGGCCAGCTCTCCGTAGCGGAGGCTTGCGAAGGCAGCGAGAAGGATCAGGGCCCGAAACCGGCCGGGCACGATGTCGGCGAGCTGGAAGACCTGGGCCACGGTGGCAATAGGTCGCTCAGCCGGACGCTCAATGCCGGCAGCCTTGATCCGGCAGGGGTTACGCCGGATCAGCTCATCATCAACGGCGGTGTTCAACGCGGCGCGCAGCAGACGGTACGCCTTGGCAACCATCGTCGGGCTGACGCCTTCCGCCAGGAGGTCGGCTCGCCATGCGCGGACGATGCCGGGCGTGATGTCGCTCAGCGAGCGATCACGCAACGTCGGTTCGATGTACTTCCGGTGCAGCCACCGGTACAGATCGATAGTCCTCGGGCGCAGCCCGGGACGGTGATCGATCCACAGGGGGCTCGGAGCCTGATGCGTTCTACAAGGCCCTCATCGCCAAGACGTTCGGCACCGTCACCGCCGCGTTCTTCCCGCCGACTACGCCCCATGATGCGGAACTGATCGCGGGAACCGGCATGGAGACGGTAGAGATCCTTGCCCGCCTCCGTAGCTCCGACGTATCGAACGCCACGCTCGAAGCGCTACGGATAACCGCTGACCGGCTGTGCTGCGAGTACCCCTACATGGCACCGGAGCAGCTACGGGTGGAGGGCCGCGCGTGGCTGCGCCGGATCACGGCGCTGAGGGATCGCCGGCTAACCCTCGCTCAGCACCAGGAGGTGCTGACCCTGGCAGGCTGGGTCGCGTTGCTCGTTGGTTGCGTGGAGTACGACATGGGCCTCCGTCGCGTTGCCGAGGGCACGCGCAAGGCGGCGTTGACGCTTGGCGAGGAAGCCGGCAATGCCGCCATCTCAGGTTGGGCCTACGAGATGCGAGCCTGGTACGCGCTGACACAAGGCGACTATCGGGGCGTCATCGCGGCCGCTGAGGCAGGCGAGGCAGTTGCCGCCCATGACGGGGCGGCTGTGCAGTTGGCCGCGCAGCGTGCCAAAGCATGGGCGCGACTCGGCGACCGGCGGCAGGTAGAGACAGCGCTGGACAAGGGCCGCGCGTTGCTTGAGTCTCTGCCGTATCCCGAGGACACCGACCAC
This sequence comes from Micromonospora sp. U56, assembly GCF_018070095.1. Taxonomy (NCBI): domain Bacteria; kingdom Bacillati; phylum Actinomycetota; class Actinomycetes; order Micromonosporales; family Micromonosporaceae; genus Micromonospora; species Micromonospora sp. U56. Next base: position 1,508 of record NZ_JAGPYL010000065.1, on the reverse strand, counting down.
CACTTCGTAGTCGACCCGGCGAAGTTCGACTTCTACGCCATGGACTGCTACCGCATCGCAGGCGAAGACCGCCTCGCAGAGATGTATGCCCGTGAGGTGATCCGTTCCTCCACCGACCCGGACGGGACCGACCGGAAGCCGATGCGCCAAGCGGAAGCCCGGATAACGCTGGGCGTGGCGGCAGCCAGAGCAGGCGACCTAGAGAGGGCAGTCTCCTACGGGCGACAGGCGCTAGACGGGGATCGCAAGTCCCTACCCTCACTGCTGATGGTCTCGAAGGAACTGGCGACCCTGCTGCGGGAGCGGTACCCGAAGGAGCCGGAGGCCACCTCGTACCTCGATGAGGTGCGATCCCTCAGCGCGAGCTGACCCCGTCGTCGTTTGCGCCTCCGCTTGCTCGGCTCGAACGACCGCCGACGCCTGGGCGTGGGCGACTTTCATGCCAGGACATGACCCGGCTCGGGCGCCACATGTGAGTGCGGCCCACCGTGGCATCTGGCTCTGGCATCTGACCCCGCTTCCGGTAGTTCGTCACCGTCGCGACCTTCACGCCGAGGTGCGCAGCTACGTCGGAGGTTGTCCACCACTCAGCAGTCGTGTCCGGGCCAGCTTCCACGGCTTCATTCTCGCACCACCGGCCGTCGACGGTTGCGACCGTCGACGGGCACTGGCTGGGAAACCCGTCCAAGGCATATGTTGCCTTCTATGGGACCAGGGGAGGCGCCAGTCCTGCCGGGCCACCGGGCGGCGGCAGGCAGACCGCTGGTGCGGTCGGCGCGCCATTGGCCGTGGGTGGTACTCGGACTCCTAGCCGTGCTGTGTACCGGGGTCGTAGCAGTGCCCGTGTCGTGGGCCGTCCTCCGGCAGGCGGAAGCAGAGCGAGGAGAGGCAACACCGGAGGCGGCCGTGAACGTCTATGTGCTCCAGATGAGCAGCGGAGAGCAATCGGCCTGTCGCGGGTGCTGGCCGGTCCGCGTCATGACGAACTGCTGCGGCAGTGGCGTGAGTACCGCGGCGAGATGGAGCGCGGCACTGTTCCGTCAAAGCTTGAAGTGGTCGGAGCGATCGACGTCGAGGACCAGGTCGACGACCGCGCGACGGTGACCGCCCAAGCCCATGCAGTCTGGTGGAACGAACAGGGCAACCTCAGCGGCACAGCTCACCCGTGGCGGTTCGAGACTCGGCGAGACGCCGGCGGCTGGCGGGTGTGGGCAGCCGACTTGCCATCGTGGTGCGGTGTGCACGTCCGGCCGCACACCTGCCATTAACCGCCATCGACCTATATACGCCCCCCAGCGGCTTTCCGTTCCTTGTATGCTGCGCCAGGCCGATGGAAGGGTGCCGGATGAACCGATGGACGGAAAAGGTTGATCTGCCGATTGGGACTGCCCCGGGTTTGGTTGACTCGCGGGGCTGAGTGGTTCAGGCCGCGTGTGCGGGCCTGTTGATTGTCTCAAACTCGATCGGGGTGAGCTTGCCGAGGCGTCGTTGCCGTCGGCGGCGGTGGT